>JAYTUR010000300.1:0-2164 GCA_043744475.1 Saprospiraceae bacterium
TAGTTTAGTGCGAATTTGTTATACACCCAAAAAAGCCTTTTGCGGTATGCAAAAGGCTTTTTTTACTAGGTAGGCTTTTCAATAAATCAATGTATGGCGTGAATGTGCAACTATTTACCCATTGTGATAGCCGTGTTGCTTTCTGCTCGTTTGACAACTTTAAATGTTTTTGACACTTGTCCATTGGAAACAATTAGTAGATAGGTTGCTGGAGCAAAATCCATCAAATTGATAATCAATGCATTGCTTTCGATGTGGTTGCTTTTAACAATAAGCCCATCGGCAGTTTGTAACATGTACATAAGGTCGTTTGTCTCTAAATTGCCTGTTTTCAACAGTAATTCATGGGTGCTATTTGCCGACACAATGTGTTGTAAAGTAATACTTTGTGCATTTTGAGTCGCTGCGACTGTTGTAATTTCGTAAGGCTGCCCCGTACCGAAACCAATGATGTTTGATGGATGAGCATTAGCTGTTAAGATTGTAAGCAGCAATAGGAAGGTGGTGAATGCTTTCTTTAAATTTTCCATTTTAGCTTTGTTTTTTTGTTAGAGAAATGATTGTTAATAAGATGGGAAAACCTCAAAAAATTCATAGGATAATTAAAGTTTTCTCTGTAATGTTTCCTTACTATTTTTAGTAAGAAACTAATGATGTTCTACAATATAGTATCAAAAAAGTGTACTAAGCTTTATTACCGCTTAATTGGGGAGTATATTCCCCAATTTGAGTACAAAAATTAGTGCGTTTCTCACTTAAAGGCGTTCATTAATATGATACACGAAAGTTGTGAAAACACCGACATCAGCGAGTTTTTACCACTTTTTACTGAGGAGGTGATTAGTTTTGTCTGTTTTAAGTGGTGTTAATTTCAGTATCATTTTTATTTAGTTCTTTTTAAAAATTATACTCAATGAATATCTCATTTTATGATGCTGCAAAGTTGAAGGTATTCTTATGAGAAACTATTATACAATCCTTTAGATAAATTACATGATTCACACATTGTGAAATAAGAATTTAATATTGGGTATTACGAATTAGGCAGGGTACAATTTAATTGTTGTTCTCTCGCATCCATCTCGCTCGGCAGAGGTTTCCATCTAAGGCAACGCAAACGCCACGTACTGATTCCCTTTTTTCATCCCCAATTTTGTACCGCCACAAGCGAGTACGATGTATTGTTTTCCATTGACCATATACGTGGCGGGTGTCGCAAAAGCCGCAGCGGGTAGGGTCGTCTCCCACAGCAGTTTGCCCGTTTTTTTATCAAAAGCCCTGAATTGCCCATCTTTTGTCGCAGCAATAAACAACAGTCCGCTTGCCGTGATGACGGGACCGCCGTAGTTTTCGCAGCCCGTTCCTTTTACATCCATATTCGGTTCATTGCCGAAAGGAATTTTCCAGACGTATTTACCTGTATTCAAATCAATGGCATTGAGTGTTCCCCACGGCGGCGCAATGGCAGGATGCCCTTTGCTGTCTAAAAACTTATTGTAACCTGTACTTTTGAAGGGCAGATAAGGCGTTTTGGTCGTCGGCGAAGCCGTTGCAGCGACTTCTTTTTTCTCCATACCCAATAAGAAATCAATGACGGCTTGCTTTTCGGTCGCGCCCAATTGCGCCATGCCAGGCATCATGCCTTTGCCGTTTGTGATGATGGTATGGATGGCGGTTCTGTCCATGCGTTTGCCAATATCAATCAAAGAAGGATAATTACTGAGGGGGTTGCCTTTGCGCTCTGCGCCATGACACACGCTGCATGACATCGTATAAATTCTTTCACCCAAAGGCAAATGCGCCAATGCATCATCGGTGGGCGTTTCAATCATGTTTAAAATCCACGGCATTTCGTTGCTGTTGACGTACAAAATACCTTGAGGGTCAGCCCCTGCCCCACCCCATTCTGCACCGCCATCGTAACCTGGCAAGATGACCGTTCCTTCTCGGCTCGGCGCAGCAAAGCGTTTTATTTTATAATTTTTAAAGCGATTGACCAATTCCGAACGATTTTCAGCGTAAGAACTGATGTCTTTTTCGGTCAATTCGTAGGCTTGACGCGCATAAGGTTTGGGTTTTGTGGGTACGGGTTGGGTTTTCCAAGTGACTTCACCGAGCAAATCAGATTTAGGTGCTTTTACTTCTTTGTTGGGATAAATGGGTA
>JAYTUR010000301.1:0-8332 GCA_043744475.1 Saprospiraceae bacterium
ATAAGGCATCAAATACGCCCCTTTTTCAAGCAAAATAGATTGGATACGCCTAACAGGCATATCGCGCGGCGTTGACTTTTCCAAGGCTGACAACGCTGCCAAAGTTCCCGCCGCTTGTCCAATCAATAAAACACAAGGCTGCAAACGGGTTGAACCATTCACAATATTTGTAACAGAAATACTCTTTTCAGCAACAATAAAATTGTCAACATTTTTAGGAATCAAAGCACCCAACGGCACATTGAACGACGGAACGGGCGGAAAATTCAGGTCGGGCGCGCCATTCGGATATTGCGCATGGTGGTGGTCAATTGGATAATCACCCACCGCAATGCCCGTCCGATACAACTTTTCTTTTTGGTCAAAAGGCTTCAAAATATGATTCGCGTTCATTGTGACCACCCCCTCAGTACGGCGGCTTTCTCGATGGTAAGGTACGAACGGCAAACGGTCTTTGGTTGGAAACTCATCATCAGCCAAGCCAATATTTTTAAAACCCAAATCATTTTGAATGAAATAAATAAAAGCAAGCGTATGTTGTTTGGCTTTTTCAAGAGCACTACAACGGTCTTTTTCTGTTGCGTCTATAATATTGGCATAAAAATCGTTGCCATTTCGGGGCCAGTTTATCATGTATTTGCCGTTTGGCAATTTGCCATAAGACAGCATTTTATCACAATCTATAATATTCTCTGTTTTCGGACAACGCGAAGCACAAGCACATTGAAACAGCGAAGCATCGTAGTTTTTAGGCTTTTTGATAAGTGGTGCAACACTGTTTTCATACTTTTTTAATATGGCAGCATAAGTCATATCTTGAACAATATCTGTCTTTTTAGCAGCATAACCGACTTCACCTGTTTCCGAAGGGTCGTCCGTTCCAATTCTGTATGCTACACCAACAGTTTTTGCCACATCACCCAATTCCGTCGCATCAATAACGATACGTGCTTGAATGGTCTGTTTGCCTTTTTTGGATTTGATTTTTAATTGCCAATTACCCCCCTCAGTATTTTCCTTGTTTTCTAACTTATTGATGAATAATAATTTAGAATCAAAAGAAACCGTTAAGTTCGTTTCTTTAGCTGCCATATCCTTAAAGATTTGAGCGCCAATATGCGGCTCGAATTGGGTATTAGAAACCCAACCCGTTTGCACTTCTTTTGCCCCGCCATAATAATCATACAACTTTTGCCTAAACTCTGCCCACAAACCCGAAGGTAATTCATGGTTGCCATCCGTTGCCGAAACACCCGCCGATGTCAACATACCACCCAACCAAGGCGTACCCTCGATGATGATTGTTTTTGCACCAAGCCTTGCCGCTTGTATGCCTGCAGCTGTACCACTCGTGCCGCCGCCAATGATGCAGACATCGTAAGTTTGTGTCTTAATTGTTGTTTGCAAAAAAGAAAAAGCTAAAAAAAGAATGAATAATTTTTTCATAAAGTATTGTATTTCAATACGATACATAAGTTTTTGTACAAAACTATATTATGTTCAAAAAAATAAGAATGAGTTTAAACATACTGATTCAAAACAGGTATTTGGACAAAAGTAAGGTTATACACATAGAAAACAAAAGTGTCTATCATATTTGATTGACTTGTTATGCCTTAGTTTGCATTGATTGTAATAGTCTCACCCCAGTATTTTGCTAAAACCTCTCTAAAAGTCGCTTTTTTCTAAGTGTTTTTATTTTTTTACACAAAAAATCAACGAAAAATACCTCTGGAATCGTAGCTTAGTCCATTCATTCTAAATAATAATTATCAAAATATTAAACAACAAGAATACAACAAAATGAAAAGACGTTATTTTTTATCTCAAACATCTAAAATTGGTGGCGGTTTGGCTCTAATGAATGCTTTGCCAGTCAGCAGCATTTTAGGAAAGACTTCAAGTATCGCACCGAGCGATAAAATTCGTGTGGGTCTCATTGGTTGCAAAGGAATGGGTTTTTCTGATTTAAAATCAATTCTGAAAATGCCTGAAATTGATTGCATCGGTTTGTGTGATGTAGATGCAAATGTATTGACTGAACGACAAGCCGATGTCGAAAAACTACGCGGAACAAAGCCAAAAGGTTATGGTGATTATCGTAAGTTATTGGAAAACAAGGACATAGATGCGGTTATCATCGGAACGCCCGACCATTGGCATTGTTTACCGATGATTAACGCTTGTGAAGCGGGCAAAGATGTCTATTGCGAAAAACCCGTCGGTAGAACCATCGAAGAATGTAATCTCATGCTCGCCGCTGCACGGAAATACAATCGTGTGGTGCAAGTTGGACAGTGGCAACGCAGCCATCAACATTGGCAAGATGCCATAGATTTTGTTCGTTCGGGTAAATTGGGCAAAATACGGACGGTTAAATCGTGGGCATATCAAGGTTGGATGAAATCTGTGCCTGTTCGTCCCGATGCGCCAACGCCTGTTGGTGTAGATTACAATATGTGGCTCGGTCCTGCGCCCAAAAGACCTTTCAATCCAAATCGTTTTCACTTCGATTTTCGTTGGTTTTGGGATTATGCGGGTGGTTTGATGACCGATTGGGGCGTTCACATTATAGATATGGCTTTGTATGGCATGAATGCAGCGGGTCCTAAATCAGTTATGGCTTCTGGTGGCAATTTTGCTTACCCCAATAGTGCCATGGAAACGCCCGATACGTGTCAAGCCATTTATGAATTCGATGGTTACACCATGATTTGGGAACATGCCAACGGTATCAATGGTGGCCCTTATGGACGTGACCATGGCGTTGGTTTCATTGGTAACAATGGTACACTTGTTGTGGATAGAAATGGTTGGGAAGTCATTCCTGAGGTTGATAAAGGTGTCAATCGTATGGAAGTTGTGCCTTTAACAAAATCTGTGGGCAGCGGATTGGACAATCACACCAAAAACTTTGTGGATTGTATGAAATCACGTGCAAAACCAAATTGCGATATTGCCATTGCACAAAATACCGCTTTGAACGCATCGTTGGGAAATATCGCTTTTCGAGTCAATAGAAAGATATTTTGGGACGCGGCTAAACAACAATTAATTGGAGATGATGAAGCCAATAAATTAACAAAAGCGAATTATCAAAATGGGTGGAAATTACCGACGGTTTAAGACCCCCTCAGTAAAATACATGTTGTTCAAATCTTAGGATTTGAGCTTACGGTAGAGCGGCAAGGCAACTTGTCGCTCTTTTGTTTACTTTTCATCTTTCCAAAAGTTTTAAACTTTTGGAAAGATGGAATACACTAAAAGATATAAACAACATTCAAACCCAAATACCGATTATACGCCGACCAATTTGTGCGATTGATAATATTCATTAAACCTAAATCATACCTCAAATCCAATTGAATATGTCGAGTCGGTAAATAACTAAAACCACCCATCAAAGAAACATCCCACCTTTTCAATCCCAACGTTGATGTATTAACTTGACTCAATAAATCGAATGATTTAGTTCCACCAAAACCACTATTAACAAAATAAACAGCCGTACCATTTGTTTTAACGCTTTGTCCAACTAAATAAGATGTTTTTAAGCCAGTTGAAAAAGCGAATTTATTTTTAAAATGGTACTGAATAGTTAAAGGCAATTCCAGATAATACAATTTATCTAAGGAAATAGGTGTCCCACTCTGTAAATTACTTGATGAAGTTGAAGCGTTAGCCAAATTCTCCTTTTTAAAATAAGAAATACTATCACCTGAGGTATGTGTTTGTCTAAAATTCAAACCTGTTCCCAATGACCAATGGCGGTTTAAAGGTTTAAAAACAACCAAACCTACTTGAAAACCGTCGAATTGTTGTCCTTTTTCGGTATGTACGCCGGTTGTAATGCCCAAACGAAGTTTATTCTTAATTTGTAAACTTATTAATTTACCAATAATAGGTTTTGGTTCTATTTTTAGGTTTGTATCTTGTTCTATACTGAGGGGTTCGATTTTTAATGGTTTTAAAAAAGATACTTCTTCAATGTCCTTATTATTTTCAATTACTTTAGTCTTGTTGTTTAAACTTAAATTACTTGAATTATTTTGAACAATAAT
This sequence comes from Saprospiraceae bacterium, assembly GCA_043744475.1. GTDB lineage: Bacteria > Bacteroidota > Bacteroidia > Chitinophagales > Saprospiraceae > JAAFJT01. The sequence continues at coordinate 4,062 of JAYTUR010000301.1, forward strand.
ATTTTCAACAACTTTATTACTTTTATTTAAACTTAAATCGTTGGTCTTATTTTGAACAATAGTATTTTCAATAACTTTATTACTTTTATTTAAACTTAAATCATTGACACTGTTTTGAACAATAGTATTTTCAACAGCTTTATTACTTTTATTTAAACTTAAATCGTTAGCGACCCCCTCAGTATATTTATTCAAATCAGTCTCAACAATAGGTTTTGATTCTGTTTTATCCAATGTTTTTACAGGACTTTTAGTATTCAAATGCCAAAAGCCACTGCCTAATGCTATCAAACCCAATAAGAAAACAAGCCACAGAAACGGACGACGCTTCCTTTCAACAGGCATCTCGCGGTCAAGGGTTTGCAATAGGACTTCCCAACCTTTATTTTCAATTTCTTTATGATTGTCTTTATTCATTGTCTTTTATTTACAATTCTATTAGATTCGATGTTTGGAAAACTTTTAAAGTTTCTTAAACATATTGCCAGATATTACCTCCTAAACACTTGAAATATTGGGTTTTGTAGTTAATAATTTTCTTAATTGCTCGCGGGCGGATGATAAATGCCATTTGGACGTGCCGACGGAAATATTCAATTGTTCACCAATTTCAGCATGATTTAAACCTTCAATCGCATAAAGCGTAAATACCTTACACGTTGCAGGCGGCAATAAATCAATCACTTTTAATAAATCATCGTAATACAATTCAGAAAGCACCCCCTCAGTTGCTTCGTTCCTTGCAAGGGCATATTGAGGCATTTTTGCTTCTGGTAATACTTCGGAGAAGACAACGGAGTCCAAATACGTCTTATTTTGTTTGAAATAATCTGAAATCGCATGAAAAATCAAGCGTCTTATCCAACCTTCAAGCGAACCTTTAAAAGAAAAAGTGTCTATCTTTTTAAAAACCCGTAAAAATCCATCGTTCAATATCTCCAATGCCCGTTCTTTATCGCCGTTGGTGTAACGCAAACACATCTGTATCATCGTCGGAAAGTGCCGACGATACAGTATTTCTTGATATTTGCGCTCATTGCGCACACATCCTTTGACTATTTCGGTTTCGTTATCTTGCAATACGGACGTTTGAAAAGTTTAAACACAAGTATAGACATCTATTTTGTACTGAGGGGTTGGGTGAATTCTAAAAATAGTTAATTTTATCCAAAAATAATACTTACTGGATGAAAGTTGTTGCTGTCATAAGGTGCATAGTACAGGTACCGTTTATAGAAAAGTCACAAATCCCGATTTCTTTTAAGGTGCGTAGTACCGACACCATTATTCTCTATTTAAACAACATCGGTGACAGTGCTACGCACCTTAATAAAAGATGTTATGATGGTTTTTCTATAAACAGGGTCAGTCCTCACGGACTTTTCTGACAGCAACAACTTTCATACAATAAGAAATAATATCATTCAAACATGAAAAATTACGAAATCGGTCATCTAAAACCAGAAGAAATAGACAGTTTATTGGCACTGCAAAGAGAAAATCTGCCTGTTAATTTAGATACACAAACCATTAACAGTCAAGGCTATGTCTCTTTTGTTTACAATCCAACCATCATTCAACGTATGATGGATGATGAACCGCAAATCATCGCTCGGGCAGACAATCAAGTCGTTGGTTATGCCCTCGTGGCAACGATTGAAGCCATGTCAACAATTGAAAAAGCATTACCGATGCTTGATATTATTGCTCAATTGGATTATAAAGGTAAACTGTGTGCGGAACAAAAGTTTTATATCGTTGGTCAAGTCTGCGTCAAAGCGGGCTATCGGGGCATGGGTGTTTTGGAAGGGATTTATGCAGCACATCGCGCCGCATTTAAAGACCGTTATGACTTTGCAATTACAGAAGTAGCGGTTGACAATGGTCGTTCATTGGCAGCGCATCACCGCATTGGTTTTGAGACGATTCACGTCTTTTATGATGCCTTAAATGGCAAAGAATGGCATATTATAGCTTGGGATTTTCTCGAAAATAGAGAATAACATTGCGTAAAAGTACACCTAATGCGACACCAAGACCGACAAGTGTAACAATATGAATGGCTCGGATGTTTTCTGTGCCACTTAAACGCCCATAATTGTAAATGAAAAGCAGTGCTGCCAATGAAGGTACAAGGAATTGCTTGTATGGTTTTTGATTTTCCATTTTGTATGGTTTAATAGTTGTTAGAAAAAATGGGTTTAGAGATTGTACAAAAAGATTTTCATTTATTTTATTGACATAAATTAACTTTGAATGAGTGCAGATTTACGAAATTTTAAAAAATTTCGTAAATCTAGCAATTATCCCAGAATCAAATCCGCCGCCTTCTCTGCTATCATTATCACCGCCGCGTTCGTGTTGCCAGCAATAATCGTTGGCATAATAGACGCATCAACCACCCGCAAACCTTCGATGCCGTGTACTTGCAATTTATCGTTGACGACAGCCATCTCATCGCTGCCCATTTTGCACGTACCGACGGGATGATAAATGGTTTCCACTGTCTTTTTGATGTGCGCAATGATGCCCGCTTCCGTTTGGTCGGATGGGGCGACAATGGCTTTATTGTATTTGCTCAATGCGTTGGCTTTCATAACTTCTAAAGCTTTTTTAGTGCCTGTGACTAAAGTTTGCAAGTCCTCTTCTTCCGAAAGGAAATTGGGTTGAATCAAAGGCGCGTCTAAAGGGTTTGTGGTTTTTAAGCCCACGTATCCGACGCTTTTAGGTTTTACCAAACTAGGCAAGATGGTGTAGCCGTCATTCTTAGGATAGGTTTTGGTGTTGTAAACATCAACCTTATCGCCGTCACTGATGTGCAAGGGCGCGAAATGAAACTGAAAATTGACACTCGGTGCATCGTTGACGGCAAAAAAAGCAAAGGCTTCCAAAGGGCTCACCGTCAATGCGCCTTTATGCGTTATCAACCACTGTACCAAATCAACAATCTGATTCAGGGGTTTCAAGTGATGATTAAACCCTTCTTGTTGTTGCGATAAACTCGACACAAAAAAGAAAAGATGGTCTTGAAGATTCTTCCCGACCCCCCTCAGTATTTTCTTCACTTCAATGTTTTTTGCTCTCAAATCGTCGGCATCGCCCACGCCGGAAAGCATCAATATTTGCGGCGTTTGAAAACTACCCGCCGATAAAATGACTTCTTTATTCGCATACATCTTCACGAGACTCCCATTGGCAGCGATGTACTCAACGCCTTTAGCGCGGTCGTTTTCAATCAATATCTGTTTGGCGCGGGCTTGCGTGATGACCGTTAAGTTAGGGCGAGTCATGGCAGGTTTCAAAAAAGCCGATGCCACGCTGTGCCGTCTGCCGTTTTTGATGGTAAACTGAAACAAACCTGCACCGTCTTGCTTCTCACCGTTGTAGTCGTAGTTTTCGGGTAAACCAATTTCTTTGCACGCATCAACGAAGGCTTGAGCGTAGGGCGTTTGAAAATACTTCGCGTGAGTGACATTCAACAGACCGCCTTGACTGTGATACTCATTTTTAATGTCTTCATTGTGTTCGGACTTCTTAAAATAAGGCAATACGTCTTGATAACCCCAACCGCTGTTCCCTAAAGCTGCCCATTCGTCGTAATCTGCCGCATTGCCGCGCACATAAGCCATCGCATTGGTGGAACTGCTTCCACCCAACGCTTTACCACGCGGCAGATACATCCGCCGATTGTTGACATGCGCCTGAGGTTCGGTCGAAAAGCCCCAATCTACCTCAGTGCGGTGCAAATTGCCATACGCCGCAGGGATTTTTATTTCCAATTTGGTGTCGCGACCACCCGCTTCAAGCAATAAAACGGTATTCGCTGGATTTTCAGAAAGCCGATTGGCTAATACGCAGCCCGCAGAACCTGCGCCGATGATGATGTAGTCAAATTTGTCCATTTTATTAGATAATAGTAGGTACACGTTTGGTAAACTTTTAAAGTTTCCTAAACGTCGTGTTTAATATTTGTTTCAATCCGTTCCAAAATTACATATTTGATGAATGATTTAACAAAAAAATGAAAATTTATATTTTTTAAACAAAAAAGATAATAACATTCAGAACAGTACTTGAATTTTTTTCAAACACATAGCTTTATAGGACACATAGCTTTTTAAAAGAAAAACGTCAAAAAAGCTGTGTGTCCTATAAAGCTATGTGTTTCAATTTAATTACTGATGTTACGCAAGCGGCAAAATACTCACTGTTTCTCGCTTTGCTCGAAAGGCGTGCTTTGAATTACTTTTTTTAGACCGAAGTTAATTTTT
>JAYTUR010000302.1:0-8331 GCA_043744475.1 Saprospiraceae bacterium
CTGTTCTTTTAGGAGATTATTGGGTGGCATAAAGTTCCCACCATGTGCTTCTATTGTACGTTTGTTGATGAAAATTATCTCGGTTTTTTCTAAAAATTCCATAATTTTGGATTTATGCTAATGCTTTAAAAACATCTTCATATTCAGTGAAATCTTCCTGAATAATTTTTTCTAAACGCTTACGCCGTTCAGTTTTATAGTCTGTTTTTTCTTCCACAATTTGGCGGAGCAGATTTTTAAAATAATCTGGTTGTTCAACCATCAGTTCATAAAGCACCTTTTTAAAGGTTTTTTCATCTATTGTAGCTGTCATTGTCTTTAATTTTTTACAAAAATAACCCATTAACTCAACAAGAACAATAAAAAGAAGAAAGAAGTTTCATTGCAGATTTAAGTACCTACTTATACCCGTATTTACTTAAATACTTCTCAAATAACCCCTTCTGGAAACTGCATCGTCACACAATGCAAAGACCCATGTTGAAAAATCAGCGGACGGCAATCTAAACCGATAACCTTACGGTCGGGAAAGCACCCCCTCAGTATATCCAGAGCTTCGGCATCTTGTGGGACGCCATAAGTTGGCACAAGTACTGCCCCATTTATGATAAGGAAATTGGCATAAGTGGCGGGTAAACGCTCGCCGTCTGCGTCAAAAATGGCTTCGGACATGGGCAACGGCACTAATTTATAAGGTTGCCCCCCCTCAGTACGAAATACCCGTAACTCATTTTCCATAAGTTGCAAAGCGGCAAAATGCTCATCATTTGGGTCGGTGCATTGCACATAAGCGATGGTGTTGACATCACAAAACCGAGCCAGTGTATCTATGTGTGAGTCTGTATCGTCACCTGCCAAATAGCCGTTTTCGAGCCATAAAATGCGCCTAACCCCAAACAAACGCTTCAGTTTTTGCTCAATTTGCCATTTTGACAGATGCGGATTGCGGTTAGGTGACAGCAGACATTCCGAAGTTGTCATTAACGTGCCTTGTCCATCACTTTCTATACCGCCGCCTTCAAGGACAAGACCGCCTTTGAGTATTTTTTTTGTTTTAAAAACACCTTTATCAAACAGTCGTTGCGTTATCAAATTGTCCTTGTCGGCAGCAAATTTTAAGCCCCAACCGTTAAATACAAAATCTAAAAGAACAGGCTTATCGTTATCAAAAACAGTAATAGCCGCGTGGTCTCTTGCCCAAGTATCGTTTGAAGGCAAGGAAATAAGTGCTAAATTCTCTAAAATGCACCCCCTCAGTAAATCAGCCGTTTTCTCCGTGTCTTTACAAACAACCAACACTTTTTGATATTGTGAAACAGTTTGTATCAGCCTAACAAAGCAAGGAATCACTTCATCAAGCATGGGCAACCAATCGGAATCTTCATGTGGAAAGGTAAATTGAATGGCACTTTGTGGCTCCCATTCTGCGGGTAATCTGCGAGACATAACCTTGATTTTTTTAACACAAATTACACCCATTACACGAATTTTGCAGGATTAACATTTATGTGATTGGTGAAATTTGTGTCAGCTAAATAATTATGATTTTTGTTTATTCCAATAATAATAAAACGGCACACCCGACAAGGTTAAAACCAGACCCATACGGGCTTCTCGTGGATTTGAAAAACACGTAATAACAATGAGTGTGATACAAAATAGTACAAAAATTGCTGGAACGATAGGGTAGCCCCATACTTTGTAAGGGCGTTCCGCATTGGGTTCGCGTTTACGCATGATGAAAACACCTGCCGCTGTCGCGCCATAAAAGAAAAAGGCGACGAAAATGAGCATATCCGTCAATTGGTCGAAACTGCCCGACAAAACGAGTAAACTTGCCCAAACGCATTGAATCCAAAGAGCCACATTCGGCGTGTTGGTCTCGGGGTGAATTTGGTCTGCCCCTTTGAAAAATACGCCGTCTTCTGCCATGACTTGATAGATACGCGGCGGCATTAAAATCGTTGAATTGGTGCAACCAAACGTTGTTAACACGATTAAACAAGATAAAATTGTTGCCCCTAAGCCACCTGCAAAGTGTCGAATGACCTCAATGGCTGCTATCTGATTTTTTGATTTGCTAATAGCTATCATATCGTCCATTGGTAAAACATAGAGGTAGGTAAAGTTGACTAAGGCATAGGCGCCGATTATAATCAATAAGCCAAAGAACAAGGCTAAGGGCAAATTGCGGTTCGGATTTTGGATTTCACCACCGAGGAAACCGACGGTATTCCAACCTTCATAAGCCCAAAATGCGGATAACATCGCGCCAAACACCACTTTTATCAAAGCAAAATCGTACCACGGGCGTGACACGTAATTTACTGAGGGGGTCATAAAGTTTTCAACGCTACCACCGCCCAAGAACAAACCTGAAATGACAATCAACAACAAACCTGCAATGACCATTTTCGTTATCGAGTTACTCAACCATTCGCCACCTTTCAAGCCGCGTGTATTGAGGTAGGTTAAACCGACGATGATAGCGATAGTCAGCATTTTAACCCCAAAATTGTCAAAAGGTGTCATAATGCCGAAAACATTTATTTTTTCAAGGCTTTCTGACAAATGGGGTAATGGAATGAGTGAATTAAGAGACTGCGCAACCACGTAGGCAATGGCTGAAACCGATGCCGTTTTGATGACTGCAAAAGTTGCCCAACCATACATAAAGGCTGTAAACCGCCCATAAATCTTCTTGAAATATAGGTATTCGCCGCCTGAACCTGCCATCATACCCGCTATTTCGGCATTACTCAATGCACCCGTTAAGCTTATGATACCTGCTAAAACCCATGCGCACAGCACCAATGTGGGAGACATTAAGCCCTCTGACATCGGGGCAACTTTTTTATAAACGCCAGAACCAATGACGGAGCTAACGACTAAAATCGTCGCTGATGACAGCGTGATGGTTCGGAGTAATTGACCTTGTTTCTTTTCCATTTTTCGTTTTTTATTTTCACAAAGAAAGGTATGTTAGGCTCGAATTGAATAAATGAGGTGGATTATTTTACCATTCTTTTCAAAAAAATGGTGCTTTTACTGCGGGATACATTTTAAGGTACAACGACTTTCACCGTTTGCAAACCGCTTTTTGTCTTTAAAGTAACAAAATAAACCCCGCCTACCTTGTGAATATCTGTCCATAAAAAGCTGTTATCACGCACATGGACTTTTTGTTCAAAAACTAAAACCCCTATACTGTTTCTGACTTCTAATTGAGCAGGTTCAGATATGAACGCATTGTTCCACATAATTTTAACTGGAAATGTGGCAGGATTAGGGACTACTTTTAAACTAAAATCAGATGCTAAGTCTTGCGTTGCTGTATTATTCCTATTGATTGTCAATGTTTTATCAACGTCTAAATCAACTGTTTGGACTATCGTTTTGCCATCCAACAATTTAACGGTTATTTTATATTTCCCTTTAAAACCCCGTTGTGTTGCCTCGCCTAAACTCGAAGTATTGACCTTTGTATCCGTCCACCATTTCGTAAAAACTTGGTCAATGAAAGCTGTGCCGCTTGGTTTAATTGTCCAATTTTGATAGTATAAAGGTGCATTAGCCAACCAATGCGCGCCGTCCCAAAATCCCCACATCAGAAAACCTTTCATACTGGGGTGCGCAAAACATATGGTCAATATATCACGCATATATTTCGCTTGCATATCACCACTTGCGAGTTTATCAATATCATATTCAGTGACTTTGGCTTCTAAATGATATTTGTTCCAAAAGTCATCTAATATCTCTTTTACACGTGGAATGCCTGTTGGTTTGGACGAAAAATGTCCTTGAAAACCCAATCCATCTATCGGTGCGCCTTGCGCCAACAATTCATCAATGCGTTGTTGCCATGTGTTGATACCGTTGTTTGGCGAATCACCTTGCTCGATAGCGACATAATCATTAAGGTATAATTTTGTATTCGGCAGAAGGCTATCCGCTTGTTTATAAATTTGGGTGTATAATTCACGTCCTGTCACATAGCCTGGCGTACCTGCAAATCGGGTAGCATAAGCCGTATTTGTTGTAATTTCATTCAAAACATCCCAATCTATACACTCTTTGCCAATGCCTGGATAATTCAAAATACTGTTCAAATGGTTGCAAATGCGGTTTTTGATATAGTCAGGCGTTTGTGTTGCCGTAATATCGGAAGGCGAATAATTCCAGTTGGGCCAAGCCAAATTGTGCCCCCGCACGCTGATACCTTTGCTTTTTAACCAAGCAAAATCTGAAGCAATTTCCGCTTGACTGCTCAACCAATGTTGTTCCCAAGCGGGCCATTTGAGGTCATTCTCAAAGACAATTTCATTAAATCCATGCCCTTTGCCGTCTAAATCAAGCATCTTTTGCTCATAAACAGCATTTTGCGCGCTACCACCATTGAATTTATTACTCACAACTGCCGAACCAAACTTGAAGGCGTGTTGCGTCATTTCAAACCGAACTTCTGCACCAATCACAGGCTGATTAGCGGCATTGACGACTTTCACGGTCAAATTGGCTTTGCGCAATTGCTCGATGCTTTGCTCTGCCGCCGCTCGCCAAGGCGCATTTGGCTCAATGCCACCATAAGTATCGTTATCAATACTGAGGGGTAGCTGATTGTAAGCCCATGTGTTTTCAAAATTCAAACAAGCTGTGCCACCTATTTCTATCGTTTGGCTGGCACTCGCCAAATGCAAACCAATCGTGAGACCATTGACCGCATAATCGGCAGTGCTTTCGATGGGTGCGAGATACATTTTCCACACACTTGTTGGCGTTAAGGTCGCAGAAATTTCTTTGGCATAAGTCGTTGCATTTTCTGCAAAAATATTCACACGGGCATTCGGCGTTGTACTGCGCAACCACATCACAATCAAGCACTTATCGCCTTTTTTTATGGCTAACGTGTTCTTATAATTATGTCCTGCATCCCATGCATTTGTGCCCAACGTTACAACACGTTGTTGACCTATCGTAAAAATAACATTGGTCGTTGTGATGTTGGTCGTTGTGCCACCATAGTTACCAGCATTCGCCAATGTCGTGGTTTCGGTATTGGGCAAAACCCACTTTGCCGTGGTCGGCAAACTGTATTTTCGATTGAGTGAATCTAATAATTTGACGTGGTAGGCGTCTTGTGCAGACACGCCGAAGCAAATAAATAGGAGAAGATTTGTCAGATTGAATTTCATTGTGTGCTTTTATTTGCAAATATAGAAAAAGCCGCTTAAAAGAGTGTTTTAGGCGGCTTTATTGACAAAATACTGAGGGGGATGGTTCTCGTATTAAGGGCATTCTTACCAATAAATATTCTTCACATTTTATAAATCCAATTTTTCAAACTTTCACTATTCTCTTTTAATCAACATTCCATGTGTTTTCTGGGTCACTTTCAAAGGCATCATCTATTACTTCATCGCTCCACCCGTTATAACCATTGTATTTATCGTATGATAAACGAAAGAAGGTCATATCTCTTTCTTCGGTGTCAATATGGTAATCTTTAAATTTTTTTTCATTGATATTTAATGTTTTTTTAGAGAAACTGAATTTTATACTCTTCATTTTATGTTTATAGTCATACACATTTTCAGGAAAATCCCTAGGAGAAACTTCAATTCCAGTAAATTTGTAAACTTCAAGTTCTTGTAATTCAACCAAGTCTTCAATATCAACATAAAACCTCTCTATTTCTTGTATACACCATTCAATATATTGTGGGTCACCTTCGACAACTTTAGATGTATTTTTCCCTATGGAATATATTTTTATATTATAATCTTCGAGTGATAAATACCCAATACCCCTATCTATAAAACTATTTCGATTTCTAAATAAATGCTCAATAGTACCGCAATCACTTTTTGCGTTAGCATGAATTGGGTATAGAACAATATAATTATCTTCAATCTGAAAATTCATTATTTCGACTAAAGGCTTATCTTATCTTCTATCTCTAAATCTGATAGTCTTAGCCTCCTCTTTTAAAATATTTTTATTATTATTTTCATTTTCACAAAAATCAGAAAAATCAATTACAGTAAGTGTAGAATTTATAAACTGGATTTCAGATTCAATACTGTAAATTAAATAATTTTTCACTAAATCTCTACTAATGTTATCTTTTCCTTGATAAACATCATTTAGAGTTAAACCCTTATATTTTCCAAAGGTAAAAATATCGTATAAATTCATGCTACTCATATTTTACTTATCTGAATCTATCCTTTTAAATTCGTAAATATGTCTAAAATTGAATTTCACTTTCGGAACAAAATATAAAAGTCTTGGTTCCCTTTATCTTGTCTATTTCACAAATTATATAGTCAAAATTTGCTGAAAAGCCTTTTTTGTTTATTATTTCTACTTTATCGATAGTATCACCAATTTTAAAAGATAAAGAATTTTTATTAATATTAACTTCTTCCTTTCCAACTTCAATATAGTAATCATACTTAACATTGTCGCCTTTATTATAAAACACTTTTTTCATGTTTTTCATTTTTTGTTTACATCGAATCATCATTAATTTGTATTCACAGGCAAAAATATCACATCTATCCACAAAAATATTATTTTCCCATAATAAAAAATACTTTTTGTAAAAAATTGTTTTCTAATTTTTTATGCCTTTACATTTAATCTACTTACACTATCAAAAGTAAAAATACTGAGGGGGTCACTTCGTCCCTGCTTTACCTAACGTTCGGGGAATTTTTGAAGTTCCCCAAACGTGGTGTTCCACTAAACTGAGAGTGGGTGGGTACTTCTCTGTCGTCGGGTAGGCGCATTACAGTCGTCAGAGAGGGCATTACAATCAGTATGTAGGGGCTTTGGTGTCATCGGTAAGGGCTTTAGTGTCGGCGGCTGGGTGCTTTATTTCCAAAGTAGAAGCATTAAGTTCGCCTCTTTTCTTTTAAACATCAAACCGCTTTTCCAAACCGCCGCTTCCGATTCATCAACTCCACCCCTTTTTCGATGCCAAAAGGCGACAATGGAAACATATCATAAATCTGTTGCAACATGTTGACGGACATAGAACTGCCCCAATATTTCACATCCATCGGGTTGAGCCAAATGATGCGCTCAAAGCGATTTTTCAAGGCTTGCCAATCTTTCAAACTGTCTTTGGTGAGTTCATACGGTGCCATATCTGCATCGCCGATGATGAAAACAGCATAATTTTTGTCCAATTCAAGTATTTTTTCAAGGTTTTCAAACGCTGTTTGCGCCCTAAAAGCATCTTTGTAAGCCCCGCCATAAATCGTGTTGTGAAAATAGTATGTCTTCAAATCATGCGCAAAACGCCGCTTCATCTTTGAAAACAACTTCGTCACCGTTTGGATATAAGGCGACATTGACCAACCGCCGTTGTCAATCAACAAAAGCACTTGCATCTTTTGGTCAACCTTATCTCGTTCAATGGGCAGAAAAATAGCCCCTTGTTTGACCCCCTCAGTAATTGTGGCGGGAATGTCCAAATATCGCTCAACACTCTCCTCTTCAATGCCTTTCAGAAAAGCTAAAGCGACATCTATATTATTGTCTTGCAACATCATATGCGTATCAACGGGAAAGAAATTCCTATCACCCATGACTTTCCGCGCCATTTTACCACCACCCGCGCCGCCTACTCTGATGCCACCTTTTGCCGCACCGCCATTGCCATACGGCGAAATACCGCCCGTGCCAATCCAATGGCTACCGCCCGCATGTCGCCTTTTTTGTTGCTCTGCCACTTGCTTCATGCGTGCCAAAAGCTCTTCTAAAGACATATTGCTGTAATCGGCTGCCCGTTTCACAACATCTATCGGGTCATCGTCTACCTTGTTATCATCTGCACGGTTTGGGTCGTCATTTTGCAGAATATCTTCCCCCCTCAGTATATTTTGAATATCGTAAGTGGTTAAATGCACGTCATTCAAAAATGCTTCGACAAGCTCGTTCATGTCAGGCGTGTCGCTCTCTTCTACCCTATTGACTTGCCAATTTTTAAAGGTTTCGCTGCGCAAAATAGCGGCATCTAAAGGCTCTCCTTTTTTAATATCAATGTCTAAAAAGTATTGATAAAAAGCCGTCGTAAAGGGTCCAATATCCGTTGGCGAATTGGTGACCAAGCCTTTTAATACCACATACAAATCGCCGAGCGTATGTACAAGCCCACGCTCCATACTCTTCTTGAGCAACAGCAATGTCCGAACATCACCTTGCAAGTTATTGTCTTTCAGATATTGTGGCAGACTGTTAAACATTGTAGCGTTGTTTGATTTTCTTCATGTCGTTTTGTGATTTAATCAAGACGCCCATAGCTTCCTTTTTGTCTATTTT
>JAYTUR010000303.1:0-8311 GCA_043744475.1 Saprospiraceae bacterium
ACTCAAAACGATATTTTTGCACCGCGATACCCCCCCTCAGTATTTTTTTAAAAAATCGCCCTTTTATGTTAGATATTTTAATCGAAGAATCACCAGAAATTGAACTCATTATTATGCAAAACGCTCAAAAACAAATCTTAAAGAGCCAACGGTTAGACAATTTGCGCTACGAAATTCGCGGGCCAATCTATGAACGGGCGCTTTACTTGCAACAACAAGGCTTCAAAATCACCAATTTGAATATTGGTAATCCTGCCGCCTTTGGTTTTGACGCGCCCGACGAGATTGTTCATGACATTATCGCGAATATGCGCGATGCGCAAGGCTATGCTGATTCGCGCGGGTTGTTCGCTGCCCGTAAAGCGGTGCAACATTATTACCAAACGGTGGGCGTGAGAAATACGCAAATTGAGGACGTTTTTATTGGCAATGGTGTAAGTGAACTCATTGTGATGTGTATGCAAGGACTCATCAATACAGGGGACGAAGTGCTTGTACCTACGCCTGATTATCCGCTTTGGACAGCGGCAGTAGGTTTATGTGGCGGCAAAGCGGTGCATTATATGTGCGATGAAGCGAGCGATTGGAACCCAGATTTGAAGGATTTAGAATCAAAAATAACACCTAAAACAAAAGCCTTGGTGCTTATAAATCCGAATAACCCAACAGGTGCAGTCTATGAAAAAGCAATCGTTGAAGGGTTTGTGAAAATTGCTGAAAAGCACCAATTAATCCTGTTTTCTGATGAAATTTATGATAAAATCCTTTATGACGGTGCGCATCATCACTCCGTCGCGCCTTTGGTTCAAGATACTTTAGCCGTCGTCATGGGTGGTTTATCAAAGAATTACAGAGCTGCAGGTTTCCGAGGTGGCTGGATGATTATGTGTGGTGCCAAACATCGTGCAAAATCCTATATTGAAGGTTTAACCTTGTTGGCTTCCATGCGTCTGTGTGCCAATGTTATGGCACAGTTCGGTATTCAGACGGCTTTAGGAGGCTATCAAAGTATCAACGATTTGGTTATGCCCTCAGGGCGATTATATAAGCAAATGGAATTGTGTTATAATAAGCTATTGACGATTCCGGGCATCAGTTGCGTCCGTCCCAAAGGTGCGTTGTATTGTTTTCCAAAAATTGATTTGAAAAAATTTGATTTTGCAGACGACGACGAATTTATTTTAGGACTTTTAGAAGAGAAGCACATCCTTGTTGTAGCTGGTAATGGTTTTAATTATCCAACAAAAGACCATTTCCGTATTGTTTTTTTGCCGCCAACAGAAATGCTGGGTATGGCGATGGATGGCATAGCCGATTTTCTTCAAACTAGGTGGGCGTGATATTTAGTAATTTTTTGATAATCAATGTATTATGCGTTTTTTTTTATTCTGAATGAATAATGCTCTAAACAGTTTTAGTTTTATACCAAAAACTATTAACGAAAGATTAACGTGTTCAAAGTGACCCCTCAGTCAGAAACCTGTCTAATGCTTATTACCTTTGCTTTTACTTTTCAAAGGAAAGGTGCGAATCTTAAATTTTTATTAACTAATTTAATTATTTACTACAATGAAGAAAATTTTGGCTATCGCCGCAATGTTCTCTTTTATTACTTTTGCTTCTGCTCAAAGTCAACCTGCTACGACAACTGCAATTAAAGCAACTAAAAAAGCAAAAGCACCTAAAGTAGCTACAACTGCTGCATCCACGACTTTAACAACTGCACCTGCTGCCCCGGCAAAAAAAAAGAAAACACCGAAGGCTGCTAAAACGGACGCAGCAACTGCACCTGCACCTGCTGGAACAGCGACAACGGCAAAAAAAGTGAAAGCACCGAAGGCTGCTAAAACGGATGCAGCAACTACAACTGCACCTGCTGCAACAACGGCAACGGCAAAAAAAGCAAAAGCACCTAAAGCAACAGCAACTGCCCCGGCAGCAACAACAACTACTGCACCGGCAACAGCAAAAACAACACAAACGGCAGTTGCAAAGCCTAAAGTTGCTACAACTGCTACAACTGCTAAAGCTACGACAGGTGCAGATAAAACGATTGGTAAAGACACTAAAGGGCGTACAATTTTTGAAGGTCCTCGTGGTGGTCAATATTATATCAATGGAAACGGCAACAAAACATATATCAAGCAGCCGAAGTAAAATTGTGCTGTTGATATTAAAAAAAAAGGAAAAAAGCGATGCCTGCTTTTTTCCTTTTTTTTATATCAACTACTGAATTTGAGTAGGATAAACGATTGATAAACAATGTATTGTTCATTATTTTCTTAGTAATTGTTTTAAAAAAACATTGTTGTTTTCCGAACGGACAATAACAATGTTTTTTTTAAAACTACTACTTATCTAAAGGGCTTTCCTATAAAAAACGTTTTAAGGCTACGCTCTGAAAAAATATTGTTGTTGTCGTTTGCTACCAATATTTAGCACCGTTGGTGCATTTTCACTCGTGTTTTATTGCGCCGTCAGGTGCATCATATTGGTAGCAACGATTATCTAAGACTATTTTATCGCCCTGTAAGAGCAAAATAGACTTTTATAGGAAAGCCCTCTACTTATCTATAATTTTGTTCATAAAACTTTCGATAGGCATCAACACCTCTTTGACGAATGACTTCTCGGTAATTGTCTTGAGAGATAGCAAACACTTCATAAACGCCTTTCAAATAGTCTTGCCCATTTTTTGCGACCCCCTCAGTATATTTTAGTGAAGCTGCTTTATCTTTAAATTTTCTAACAACTAAGACAGGTGTTTCAGACTCAGTACTGAAAAACATACTTGATACATTCAAAGCATCGGTGCGATGAAATTTTGAGTCATAATCCGATACAACAATCTTAGAATCTTCTAAATCTGCGTTTTTATTCAAAATGACGATGACGTAGTGCAGTTTATCATCTCCTTCAACAAATTTTTTCACAGGATCGTCGTCGTCTGCTTTCTTATCGGGTGTTTTAGGTGATTCAGTGACGGGGCCACCATACTCTAAAATGCGGATGATTTCTTGTGCTCTTTTCTCTTCGGTCGTACCCGAATACTTATTTATCACCTCTTTTAATGATGCAATATAGTTGATGCGCCCCAATTCGTGACCTGTACACATAGCATCCAACAAAGCAAATTTGGCATTTAGAGCGTTAGTTACGCCAAATTTTGATTCCGATGCTTTAATACGTGTCTGCGCTTCTTTGTATTTACCTTCTTTAAATAGGCTGTAAGTCGTTGCATAATATTTTTCAACCGTTTCAGAATCGTCTTTTGCTTTCGGTTTGTCTTTGTCTTTAAGCATGAGCGCATAATTCGTATTCGGATATTCAGTCATGATTTTATCGTAATAGTTCTGTGCTTTGGCAGTATTAGTTAAGTCAGTATGCGCCATATATAAATAGTACCATTCAGCTAATTGATGTTTTGTTTTTGGAAAACGAACCAAATGCGATTCTAAGGTTTCAATCGCTTTTTTATCGTTTTTTAACTTGTCGTGATACAATGTGCCAAGCATGAACAAGGCTTCATCAATCCTACTTTCCGCAATTTCAACATCTTTGGGTGATTTAGGCACATCTTTCATAATATCTTGATACTCTTTTTCTGTCATTTCACTTGACACTGTTTGAGTATCTATATTTTTTGTAAAATCACCATTTGACCGCTTGTTGCTGCGCCGCCAGTTGTCTTCTAATTTGCGGTCAGTACCCCATTTTTTCTCAAATTCACGCTTTCCTTTTTTAATTAAATCAGCATTATACCCCCAAAACTTAGATTTTTTTGCCGCATCAGCTAAATCAAAATCGGAGGCTTTATTGCCGACGGATACTGAGGGGTTAGCCAAAGTAGCAGCTTTTTTTAGCTTTTCTTTTTTCATCCGTAATGCCAGGTCTCTTTTATCTTTATCAGTCATGGTCGAAATTTTCAAAAGACTATCCTGAAGGCTTATAACTTCAAGGTTTCTAGCAATTTCAAGCAAATTTGTTGCATAACGCTCGGATTCTATACGACGAACATCGTTTTTTGCCAATGTCGTTGAGGCGCTGTCAAAATAATTTTTTGCTGAAACAAAATGCTCTCCTTCGTATTCCAAATTAGCCAGCATATAATATGCCTCTGCTTTTGAAGCCTGACCACGTCCTGGCGATGCCAATGCCTCTTTCAAATAAGCGATGCCTTGCGATTTATCTCCTTTTTTCAAGGCAATTTGAGCTAAAGTGAAATAAATTTGGTCACCATATTCCCGATTTTTGAAATCCTTACTCATTTTTATGAGCGTCGCCGTCGTTTGTTCACCTGCATTAGGGTCATTCAAAGCTCTGTTCAGCCTTGAATTAAACTCCATTTCATAAGCAGGGGCAAAATTAAGCACTTTGTCAAAGGCTGCATAAGCCTTTTCAGAATTGCCTTTAACCTGATAAAGTTGTGCTAAAATATAAGCTAAACGCGCTTTTTCTTTTTTCTTTTTTGACAGTATAATGCTGCGTTCAAGGGCAGGAATAGCGGCATCGTATTGTTTTTGTTTGAGATACAAAGCAGCTCTTGCAACAGCCGACATGGCTTTAATATCTTTGAAAGACTTAGGGTTTTTGTCAATGTCATCTAATAAAATTTCTGCATCTACAAAGTATTGACGCTCAATGAGTGCGCGGGCATACCATACCACACCTTCTTGGTAACAAGGGCGATGTTTTAGAAAATATTTATCAGGCTTTTGTTTAGGTTTTTTAGACTTAGTTGAGTTGTCTTCTTCATCGTCTTTTTTTGACTTTTTAGGATTATTAGCTACAATTACAGAGTCTTTTTTATTATTATTTGACGTTGTTACTGAGGGGGTATTGTCTGTATTTGTTGGTGTATTTGGGTCAACTTTTATCCCCAATTTAGCTAAACGTTCTTTTTCTTCACGTTCTTTACGGCGTTGTTCCGTGCGTTCTTCATTTTCCTTACGACGCTGTTCGTTGCGCTCGGCAAGGCTTTCTTTTTTATCCTTTATTGTCTCTCTACGCACTTTTGCAATGCGTTCTTTTTCATCTTCAAGTGCTTTTTCACGCTCTTTTTTATCTTTTTCGTCTTGTCTCGCCTTTTCCTCACGAGCTTTCGCTTTGTCTTTCGCTGCTATTTCACGCGTTTTTTTAGCGTCTTTGGCTTTCTGTGCGCGCTCTTTTTTCTTCTCATCACGTATTTCAGCAGCTAATTTCGCACGTTGTTTTGAAGTTAATTTCTTCTTTATAGAAGGATTGTAATTTTCTGCCAAATAGGCAAAAGTCTCTTCGGCTGAATCAAAATCATGCTTTAAATATTGGGCTTTGCCCATCATCAAATAACAATCGTCCACCCAATGGCTTGGACGGTGATAAGTCGCCACAACAGCTACTTTTTCAATGGCTTTGTCCAAATCAGGTGTAACCGCAGCGGGATTGTCAACAGCCAAATAGGGATAAATATCAAGGATCTGGTTGTAATTATCCTGATGTTGTAGGTTCAATTTATCAGTTGCCTCTTGAACAAGGACGTTGGCGTTAAAAAAGCCATTATACTTAGCCGTAAGGTTGTGTATGAATAATTTAAAGCCTTTTGCCTCGTCTTTTTTGCGTTGTGTGACGCATGAAGCGAGTACTGTAAGAGCGAAAACCAGCGTTAGGGACTTATAAAAATGTCTCAATGTCAAACGATTTATATTATTTCTAAAAAGTTAATTCTATCATTATAGGTCGAAAAGTGCAATATCTCTGTAATTTTGCACTTTTAAGTAATAATGAATGATAAATGATGAATATCCAATACATTGAAAGCCAATTTTTTGAGTGATTCATCATTCATTATTTATCAGCCATCACTTCCTAATGACTTAAAATTTGGCAAAATTATTTTAATTCCGTCAATAATTAACAAATGACAACCGAAAATAAATCGAATCGTATCAAAGCGTACTTAGAACGGCTCGAACACTTGTCCGCAAGAGACGTTGTGCATGGCATCGAAAACGCTTGGGGACGGTTTGTGGCTTTGATTGATAAAGCGCGCGAAACATATTACCGCCTTGTTATATTAAACAACGAAACTTTTGAAGAGGTCAATTCATTCAAACTCTCTGTCTTTAACTTTTACGTAGTAGTCAGCACTTTGTTCGTTGGTTTTACAGCTTTGGGTATGGCTTTAATTGTTTTTACACCTTTAAAAAGGATTATTCCCGGATACGGCGGCTACGGTTCTGAACGCGCCGTTTTTGACCTTTATGAAAGAGTGGACAGCCTTGAATACGCCCTAAAAGCACACGAAACTTATACCAATAATTTTAGAAAAATGCTCGTTGCCGATGTTGAAACTGAAAAAGACATGCCAAGAGACAAAACGGGCATCCCCTCAGTATCTGACTCAAATATGACCGTTGACCCGTCGGAATTTGAAATGAAAATACGTGCAGGTGGTGGTGACCCTTTTGAAGAAACAAATACAAGCAGTTCAGCTAATTCAACTAACAACAGTGAGAAAGCCATTCGCGTTATAGGTCGGAACGATAGACTGGAAAGTATGTATTTGCAATCGCCTGTAACAGGGACGATGAATAAGACGTTTTCACTTGAGCAAAAACATTATGGTGTGGATATTGCTGCGCCTAAAAATACACCTATTAAAGCCGTTTCAGATGGTTTTGTGATTTTATGTGATTGGACTTTGGAAACGGGCAATACGATTGCTATTCAGCACAGTAATAATGTCGTTTCTTTTTACAAACACAATTCAAGTTTATTGCAAAAGGTAGGAGATAAGGTCAAAATAGGCGAAGCGATAGCGATAATTGGTAATACTGGCGAACAAAGTTCTGGACCTCATTTGCATTTTGAGTTGTGGAAAGATGGTAAAGCGGTCAATCCACAAGAATATATTCGATTTTAAAGGTTTTTTATAACTTTTCTATACAAAAAGTGTTTAAAATCGTGTGTCTAAACACTTTTTTTTCTTCAATACTGAGGGGGTGCTTACCTTTGCAAAAAATAATAAAATATGAGTCAGGCTCAACCAAAAAAGAAATTCAATTTTCCTCTCTTTCGACGCATTATGTCTTTGGCAAATCCTTATCGGTTAACCTTTGCTGCTGCTGCTTTCTTAGCCGTTATCCTCGCACCGCTTTCGAGCGCACGACCCTATTTGATACAGCAATTGGTGGATGAGCATATCTTCAAATTTGATGTGCCGGGTATGACAACTATGGTCATTATCCTCATTGGATTGTTGATTTTAGAAGTTATACTACAATATATCTTCAATTATACCACATCATGGCTTGGGCAGTCTATTATTCGGGATTTACGGGTTACAGTATTTCGGCGGGTAACAAGTCTTAATTTGTCTTATTTCGATAAAACGCCGATTGGACAATCTACGACACGCACCATCAGCGATATTGAGACCATCAATGCGGTGTTTTCAGAAGGTATCATTACGATTATTGCCGATTTATTGACTTTAATCGTCGTTTTAAGCATTATGTTTTGGACAAGTTGGCAATTGACATTGGTGTGTATGACCGTTTTGCCGATACTCATTTTGGGTGCACGTTGGTTCAAAAACGAAGTAGCCCGTTGGTTTCAGACGGTTCGTAACAGTGTTTCAACCATGAATTCTTTTCTGCAAGAACATATCAGTGGGATGAAAATAGTTCAAATTTTCAATGCAGAAGCGCAGGAAAGAGAGAAATTCAAGGACATAAATCGGGCTTATACGGGTGCGAATTTGAAAGCTATATTTGCGTATGCGGTCTTTTTTCCCTTTGTTGAAATCATTTCGGCAGCGGCTTTGGGTCTCATGGTTTGGTATGGTTCAAGAGGCGTTATTGAAAACCATATTACATTAGGTGTATTGGTTGTTTTTCCTGTTTATTTGAATATGTTATTTCGCCCTGTCCGAATGTTAGCCGATAAATTCAATACTCTACAAATGGGTATGGTGGCTGCCGAAAGGGTCTTTGCTTTGCTTGATGAAACGACATTTTTAGAAAAAAATGGTTCCAAAAAGGTCGGATTACTGAGGGGGGATGTAGCGTTCAAAAATGTTGACTTTAGTTATGATAATGAGAATTATGTCTTGAAAAATGTCAGTTTTGAATTAAAAAGAGGTCAAACCTTAGCTATTGTCGGTTCTACAGGTTCGGGAAAAACGACGATTACAAGCGTCTTAACCCGCTTTTATGAAATTCAAAAAGGCTCAATTGCGATTGATGGTGTGGACATTAGAGAGTACGAATTAAACAGTTTGCGGAGTAAGGTTGCCGTAGTTTTACAAGATGTTTTCCTTTTCAGCGGTTCT
>JAYTUR010000304.1:0-2155 GCA_043744475.1 Saprospiraceae bacterium
TTGACGCGCCGCCTGTTCCGAGAATCAAAGCCTTTAGGTTGAGATTGAGTAAACTTTCTAAATTAGGTGTATTGAGCAAACCCAATACAGATTTTTCAAATCCATAAGCATCTGTATTAAAACCTTTTAGCTGACCGTTTCGCATATCAATGCAATTAACCGCGCCAATTTCAGCCGCCGATTCGTCGAATGTATCCACAAAACGCATGACCGCTTCCTTGTACGGAATCGTCACATTCAAACCAATGAGATTTGGATACCCCCTCAGTATATCGGTCAATTTTTCAATATTTTCGATTGGAAACGTCTCGTAATGCCATACGTCAGCAATGCCCAATTCTTCAAATTTTTTATTGAAGTAAGGTTTTGAAAACGAATGACCCAATGGATAGCCAATAAGACCTAATAATTTCATAAGTATTTTTTTAGGTGGCAAACTTAACCCAAGTTTGTAGAAAGAGTCATAATTAGCCATTACAACTTTCCAAAAGTTCAAACTTTTGGAAAGTTTTTCAATTATACAAGCCCAAATCGTTTACCCGGAAACGTTTGAACAACCCCTTTAAACTCCAAAGTCAACAACAAAGAAGCGATTTGGCTGGGGTTCATTTTAGCTTCAAGGCTTAATGCGTCAATAGGCACACTGGTTTCAGATTTTTTTAAAATTTCAAGAATAAAACGTTCATTATCAGTGAGTTCTAAAAATAATTGTGTTTGAGCTGCAGGTTTAACAGCATCAATATCTGTCCACCTTAATTGTTCTGCAACATTATTGGCTTGTTCAATAAGGTTAGCTTTTCGTTTACGCAAAAGGTCATTACAACCTTGGGCTTGAAACTCACCTACACGACCGGGAACGGCGAAAACGTCGCGCCCGTAGTCAATCGCAATATTTGCCGTAATCATCGAACCGCCTTTAGCCGCCGTTTCAACAACAATAACGGCATCGCTCATGCCAGCAATAATGCGGTTGCGCATCGGAAAATGCTTGGCTTCAGCGTCTTGGTCACTGGGGTATTCTGTCAATAAACCGCCATTTTCACACATTTTTAAGCCAAAACTGCGGTGTTCTTCGGGATAAATGCGTTGTAAACCTGTGCCCATAATTCCTACAGTGGGCAATCGCACCGACAAGCATCTTTTATGCGCAACAGCATCAATGCCATAAGCTAAACCACTGATTATCAAAATATTATAAGGCAAAAATCCATCAACTATTTCTTCACACATTCGGATACCATAAGATGACGGCTTGCGTGTTCCGACGATGCTCACGATGCGGGGCGCATTCAGATCAGCCGTACCTTTATAGTATAACAACATAGGACAATCGGCTTGTGTTGTGAGCCGCCGCGGATAGTCTGCATCGGTGTGATACAGCACCCGCACCTTATTCTTTTCGATGAAATCTAATTCTTTTTCTGCCCAATTTAAGACTTTTGAGGTCAAAATATAATCAGCAATGCCTTCCCCAATGCCGTTTATTTTGGTCAAATGAGTCTTAGACGTTTTGAAAACCGCCTCTGCACTGCCACAATGGGCTATGAGATTTTTGGAATGGACAGCCCCCACCTTTGGTACTTTGGTGAGAGCAATTCGGTAAAGTAATTCGCTCATAGTAATAGATTAAAATAAATAAGTGCGCGGTAAAAATAAATTGATATTACTCACTGTTTTTTTGCAAGCAAAAAAACAGTGAGTAATATTAATTTATTTTTACCGCATACTCATACTTAACTAAATATCTTCTTCGAGCCAAACAACCTGTCCTTCGAGGTTGATATAAGCCCACATATTATTTTTTTCAATCCATGATAAGCCATTTCTGAAAGGCTCAACAGAGTCGAGGAAACGCGGTGGAATAGAGATATGCCCGTCCGTATCCACGTAAAGCCATTGATTTTTGACGCGAACAGCGGCTAAACCTTCGCTAAAACGTTGCGCTTCTTCAAATCGGGGTTCAATGTGCAGTTTAGCTGCCTTGCTCATATAACCAAATTTTTCTTTATAACTAAACACCGCTAAACCATTGTAGAAATCGCCCACGAATTCGAAAACAGGGTTAATAATCAGTTCGCCGCCTTGATTAATAAAGCCAAATTTATCCTCAATTTTCACAATAGCCAGACCCTCCATAAACAGACCATCGCTTAAA
>JAYTUR010000305.1:0-2155 GCA_043744475.1 Saprospiraceae bacterium
CTTCAAAAGCCGATTTTTTAAGGAAACTGCGCAATGGATGACCCATTTCAACCAAACTTTCAGCGGCAATACTTGCCATCAATTCCGCACCATAACGGGTAAAATGCGTATTGTCTTCGCTACCTTTTGGAAATTTTGGTGAATAACCACCGCCAAAAATCATAAACATAGATTTTGAACCTTCCACACCATTTGCCTCAATTGCCTTTTGGCTTTTTTGGTGCATATCCCACAAGGGCACATTCAAATCCTTCGCCAAAGCACGGACGACTGAGGGGTACTCGCCGTGTTGATCCACAAACTTGCCATTGTCATCAAATTTGCGGCGCATGACAGGCGTTGCCAAAATTGGGTTTGCGCCTTTTGCGCGAATTTCTGCTATAAATTGCGTCAAATTTTGTTTGTAATCCGTTTTAGGCGCTGCATAACGAGCGGTATCAGACTCCTTTTGGTCGTTGTGTCCAAATTGCAACAAGACATAATCGCCTTTTTTCACTTTGTCAATCACACCTTTCCAATGCCCCAAAGTGCGGAAACTTTTGGTTGAACGACCATTCACCGCATGGTTTTCGATGCGAACAGCATCGGTGAAATATTCGGGCAACACCATACCCCACCCCGTTTCGGGCGCATCAATCAGAGCTTTATTTGCCATCGTTGAGTCGCCACAAAGGAAAACAGTTGGTTTATCATCGGGCAATGTCCAAGCCCAAATAGTAAGTGCGAAAAGCGCACAGAAAACTGTTTTTACAGAAATACGGAAATGCAGAAATGCAGAATTTTTCATAATGCGCTATATTCTTATTGTTTAATGAAAAAATGCTCGTTTTATATACTTGACTTGCAAATTTAAGTATCGAAAATGGGTAAATCGGCAATATTAACGAGAACGTTTCCGATAATTGGGCAAAAATTATATTGAGTGCTTTAAAATCAAGAAAATACTGAGGGAGGGCATTTTTGTATCTTTAAGGGTACTGTAAATTTTACTGTATCCTTCGCCATGATTTTTTTTTCGAGAATACAATTTCACTTTGATCATTAAAACTGTTTTTACAGAAATACAGAAATCTGTATTTCTGTAAACGCCTAAAAATATTTAAGTTGGCAATTTTATTTAACCCAAATTAATTCCCTTTTAAAGCCGCTAACTGCTGCTCCAAATCCGATAAAGCGACCCCATAGAACTTGTTTATTTTTAAAAACTGGTCTTTAAAAACTTCTTCCATCTTGATTTTCAATAAGTTAGAAGCCATACCGTTTTTTTGAAAAATGGTTTTAGGTGATTCATGGGCAGGAAAAATAGTCGAGGTTAGGCTACCTGATTTGGCGCGTACTTCTTCAAAAATAGGTGAGAAGCCCCCCCCAGTATTTTCTACAATTTTATCAAAAATGGGCTGTTTCGTTGCTTCCCACGCTTGCTTTGTTTCTCGAATTTGCGCTTCAAGGCGTTTTATATCTAGGGCATTTGTCTTTGTTTCGGGCTTTGGTTTATCCTTTTTCTCTTGTTTTGTCGTCATCGGTTGCCAATCTTCTTGCAGCGCTTTGACGAAAAAACCTGCTTTATTGCGCGCCTCTCCCCTACCCGACTTTTCACACAACGCCCATTTTTCAAGAAAATATGATTCAAGATTGTTTTCACACCTTAAAACAGCTTGTTCCCTTACTTTTTCATCAACAATAACGGCAAAACCCAATTGTTCATACCGCTTCAAAGTAGTAGATTTAAGTCCTAATTTTATCAATTTTTGCATATTTTCGCTTGAAATTGCAGCCTTTGTAACTGTTTTTGCCATTAAAGATTGAATCGGCGCATCATCAGCCACCCCCTCAGTATCAGAGGCAGAATTGGACAGAATTATGAACTTTAAAGCCGTTACTTTCCGCCCCGTTTTTATCTCTTCATAGTTAAAAGTAATGTCGGTATTGGCATCTAAATCCCTTTTGGCAATGGACAATACTTTGTCTTTAAAGTTGGCATAATACTCATAGTTTGACCCTAAGAACAGTTGCAAAGCCCCTAATTCAAACGTCCGATGCCCAATATTTCTGTATTGACACAGCAATTCATACAAGCGAATCGAGTAGGCACTTCGCAGCCGAGCGATATAGTGCAAAGGATAGCGTGTAAAATTGCGTTTCAATGCCAATAAAT
>JAYTUR010000306.1:0-2153 GCA_043744475.1 Saprospiraceae bacterium
CAAATTTTTAAGGCTACCCGCCGCTTCGATTTGCAAATGGCAAATATGACCGCTGATGCACTCGGACGTTGGACAGGCGAAAATTCTTCGACCACATATCCACGCCTTGCCATGGACGACCCAAATAAAAATTTCAGCCGCAGTTCTAATTTTTATGTTGAAAATGGTGCGTATTTTCGCATCAAAACGCTGCAATTGGGTTATACCGTACCCCTCAGTATTATGTCGAAAGTGGGCTTAACACGCTTCCGTGTCTATGTTTCTGCTAATAATTTAGCCACTTTGACAAAATATACAGGTTACGACCCTGAAATCGGCGGTGGCAGTTTTGGCGTGGACAGAGGCTTTTATCCGCAAGCCCGTTCGTTTATGTTCGGTTTAAGTGCAGCGTTTTAAATTAAAATAATCAAACACATAGTCATATAGCGGACATAGCTTTTTTCTTACCGCGACGTATCGGATACTTTAAAATAAAAAAAACTATGTGCGCTATATGATTATGTGTTGAAATAAAAACAATAAAAAAATGTCAAAATATAAAATAAGCATCATAATCATAGCCCTTTTTGGCACTGTGTCTTGTTCAAAAGACATCATTGACTTAAGTCCACGCGGAACGAAATTGGAAAACAATTTCTATAAAACAGAAGCTGAATTGTTTCAAGGTTTGGTTGCTGCCTACGATCCGCTCGGTTTTCAAACAAATTTCACGATGAAAGCGGGCATTCTCAATGCTGCAAGTGATGATACCCACGCCGGTGGTTCAGACGCATCTGACCAACCGAATTGGGTGGCGTATGACAAATTTACAATGGATCCCAATTTGGGACCACAAGCGGGTTTATGGACACGGCTTTTTATCGGTATCTATCGCGCCAATTTGGTCATTCAAAAAGCCGAAGGTACAATTGGAGGTTTAACGGCGGACAAAAAGGCGCGTTATATTGCCGAAGCGAAGTTTTTAAGGGCGTATTTCTACTTCGATTTGGTGCGCTGGTTCGGCAATGTGCCTTTGATAACAGTTACGCCAGGTGCAGATGCGATTTATAAGCAAACCCAATCAACGCCTGCTCAAATCTATGCACAGATTGAAAAAGACTTGAAAGAGGCTGTTGCCACAACGCAATTGCCCGAAACGGTCGGGGCGGCAGAATTAGGGCGCATCACAAAAGGCGCAGCAAAGGCACTTTTAGGAAAGGTCATTTTGTTTCAAAACAACAACGCCCGTATGGGTGAAGCGGCAACTTTGTTTGAAGAAGTCATTAATTCAAACGTCTATGCGTTGGAAAAAAACTTTGCTGATGTTTTCAAACCCGACAATAAGTTCGGCAAAGAATCCATCTTTGAAGTCTATCATTCAGGCAACCGTCAAGGCGACTGGGGCTTTGGCGTTGATGGCAATGAGGGCAATGTATATGTGCAGTTCTGTGGTATGCGGGATTACGTGGGTCCAACTTATGGTACTGGGTGGAGTTTCACGCCTGTTTCCTTGGACTTGGTGAATTTTATGAAAACAGATCCCCGTTTTGCGGCAACCATTATTGACGGTAAAGCCTTGAAATCGGCGGGTGCTTCTTATACAGTAGGGTATCAAAATACGGATTATTTTGTCAAAAAGTTTGCACCATTAGCCGTTTTCAAGGCGACTTCTGGCGAACCTGCCTTGAATTGGAGTTACAACAGCATCGAAATTCGCTTAGCTGATGTCTTGTTGATGGCGGCAGAATGTTTCAACCGCAGCGGCAATGATGCTAAGGCGCAAACGTATTTGAACCGTGTTCGGACACGTGTTTTATTACCGAATAAAACCACAACGGGTGCAACATTGCTTCAAGATATCTACGATGAACGCCGTATGGAACTCGCTACTGAGGGGATGCGTTTTTGGGATTTAGTCCGCACAGGCAAAGCCGCAACGGTTTTAGCAGGACAAGGTTTTAAAGCAGGAAAGCATGAGTATCTGCCGATTCCGCAAAGCGAAATTGATATCATGCAAGGAGCATTTAAACAAAATGCAGGGTATTAAATGACTTAACCTACGTTTAGGAAACTTTAAAAGTTTGTTGTACGACATAAAGTTAGGTAGCACAAACGACAAAAAGATTTGTAGTTTTAGTTCTTTGACATAATAAAAGATAAATCATAGAATCATG
>JAYTUR010000307.1:0-2150 GCA_043744475.1 Saprospiraceae bacterium
CAGCCAAATTTAAAGCACCTGCAGATGTTGAAATCAAATTTGGTGGTGAAAAAGAACAACAAGCCGAAACGACTGCTTTCCTCGGTTGGGCGATGATGGCAAGTATTGGTTTGATTATTTTGATATTAGTGATTCAGTTCAATTCAATATCCAAAATGATTATCATTTTGTCCGAAATCATCTTCTCAATCATCGGCGTTTTATTGGGTTTTGTCATCACCGGAATGGACATTGCGATTGTTATGACGGGTATCGGTGTCATTGCTTTGGCGGGTATTGTGGTCAGAAATGGTATTTTATTGGTCGAATTTACTGAAATACTACTAAAACAAGGCCTTCCACTCAAAGAAGCCATCATCGAGTCGGGTCGCACACGTATGACACCTGTTTTGTTGACCGCTGCGGCAACCACATCGGGTTTGATACCTTTGGCAATCGGTATGAATATAGATTTTGTGACTTTATTCACAGAACTCAACCCGCACATCCACTTCGGGGGTGACAGCGTAGCGTTTTGGGGACCCCTCAGTTGGACGATGATTTACGGGTTGCTTTTCGCTACTTTCCTTACGCTTATCCTCGTGCCAGCGATGTTGTATTTGAGTGAACGGACGAAAATGGCAATATTTAAAAATTATAATCCAAATAAAAAAGATGGCGATAATGAAGTGATTTTAGCACCCGAAGTCCTTGAAAATGACAAGGATACTGAGGGGGGGTATTTGGCAACTGCTTAATTCTTACATCAGTAATATTTAGTGATTATTATTCTTTTTGCGATAGTTTTCCAACGGGGCGAGCCTTTTTAAAGGGTATCGCCCTGTTTTTTTAACAAAAACTAAGATAAGAAGCTTATTTTTTTACAAATTTCTGAACATACACTTGTCCTTCCTTTTGAGCTTTTAAGAAATAAATACCCGCTGACAAATCTGAAATATCAACGACGTTGGATTGGGTGGGCACGACTCGAACGATGTGACCCGTTGCATCTATAATGTTCAGCGAAGAGACATTTCCGATTGGCTCAATAAATATTTTGTCAGTTGCGGGATTGGGATAGACAGACAAATACGTTTTTTCCTTTCCTTTAATTTCAATACTGATGATTTTGGAATAATGCACTTTGCCATCAAAATCTACTTGTTTCAAACGATATTGATAAATACCAGAAAATGAACACGTGTAAGCAAACGAATAATGACGCTTTTCTGCCGATGAACCAGCCGCTTTTAGTGTGCCAATTTTTTGAAAATCCTCCCCCTCAGTATGTGGAGTCATTGTAGGTTTTTTTACTTCTACATCAAAATGACTACTATTGGTTTCACTCGCTGTGACCCATGAGAGTTGTGCCACATTGTTTTTAGCAACTCCTTGAAAATCAATCAGTTCTACAGGTATTGTTGCTGTATATGTTACACTTAAAGTGGGACGATTAGTAGTGATTGAAGTTTCACGAGAATCAAATGCTCGCGCTGTTTGGTTACTCGATTCGTTACCGATAATAATCCAACCAAAGTTAGTCGCAGGCATCGTTATCCAATTTTGCACATCGGCTATTAATTGCATAGAATTTGGAAAAGTATAAGTTCCTACTGCACCAATAGACATTGAACTACTAATAGTTCCACTGAAATCACCACCCAAACTTGACCATGTTGAGACACCAAAAAAACGGTCTGACCATGTTGCGTCATTTGCCGTTGCTGCACCGCCTCCGCCTGTACCACTCGACGTACCTTCACCCCAATTGGCACTGACCTTTTGCAAAGAATGAACATCAGAAACACCCGCCCTCGTTTTGTTCACATTCATTTGTAATGTAATATTTGTAATAGTTGCATTAGCAGGAATACTCGAAAGGTTGAATTGCAGCAAGCCTCTATGCCTGCGACCATTGTTATCTTTACCAGCAAAAAGGCTTGTACCCGCACCATTGCTGACTGTGTTCCCTATTTCATAAATTGTATTGTCTTTGTTCGGCGTAAAAGTGACAGTCGTTTGGGCAAAAAGGGTTGCCGATACTGCGAGGATAAGGCAGAGTAGTTGATATTTCATTTGAAAATGTTTATTGCGAATGAATAAATATATTGCTCAATGTCAACTACGATTTATTTATAGTAGTGGTTTCCTTAATTTGATTTTGAAACCCT
>JAYTUR010000308.1:0-2147 GCA_043744475.1 Saprospiraceae bacterium
CCTTTGCCCAAGTTTTCAGGTGTTGACCACTTCGAACCATTCCATTGTGATTTGAAAATGTCTAAACCACCAAT
Organism: Saprospiraceae bacterium; assembly: GCA_043744475.1. Classification (GTDB taxonomy): domain Bacteria; phylum Bacteroidota; class Bacteroidia; order Chitinophagales; family Saprospiraceae; genus JAAFJT01. The sequence goes on from JAYTUR010000308.1 coordinate 75, forward strand.
ATTTGTATGCCCATTTGAGCTAAAGTAAAGCACACCATTTTTGTAAAAAGGCGTAACATCATCACCTGCTGTATTAATAGCATCACCCAAATTGACAGGTGCGCTAAACTCTCCTTCGCTGATGAGGTTGGCATAATAAATATCAAAACCGCCTTTAGACCCTTCCATATTAGAAACAAAAAACAAAGCTGGTTTGCCAAACATTTCGCCCAAACAAGGGTGTTTCGCAATCCAAGCACCATTGACACCTTTCACTTCATTTGCAGGTCCCCAACTGCCGCCTGAACCAGTCGAATAATAAATTTTTGATTCACCTATTTCATTGCCTGACATTGCAAAACGCGTAAAGTACATCGTTTTACCATCTTCTGTAATACTCACATTGCCTTGATGAGTACCAATGCGATTCACTTCGCCACCAAGCGCCTCGGGAGGTCCCCAAGCACCCTCATCGTTTTTATTCGACTTATATATTTTAGCAAAATAGTCACCTTCTTTGCCATTCAAAATCGTTACTTTACCATCACGCATAGCCGCATAATAAAGTGTACTACCATCAGTTGTTACTGAAGGGGAGTATTCAGCATTGGGCGTATTGACTTTTCCAGGGATGTTTTCAAGCAAAAGCTGCGGATTTTCCTTCATACGCATCGCCAAACGTGCGCCTTCAAGTTCCGATTTCGCTAATGTTTTTTTACCTTCATCCGTTGCCGATGCGATATATTCCTCTAATGTGACCAATGCCTCGTCATATTTTTCATTCATTTTGAGCATCATGCCGTAGTAAAAACGTGCATCAGGGTTCTCTTCGCCTTCTGTTTTTTTACCCTTTGCCAATGAACGCGAAAAGTTTTGTTCCGCTCTGGCGTAATCACGCAAATACATATTTGCCAAGCCCATTTTGTAAACGGCAGAACGGTCTTTTGTCTCATCATAATATTTTGTGTACCATTCTAGGGCAGTAAAATAGTCCTTAGCCTCAAACTTAGTATCGGCAACCTGTAAAATATATTCTGGACGACTCGCATTCAATGGCTGTGCAACAATAGTTGAGACACCCCTCAGTATAAGCACGAGTATTAGGATATTTTTAATTTTCATAATGAAAAATAATTTTAACTTTGATTTACAATAAAATATGAATTATTTTTTTTCATCACTCATATTTCACACTTCATATTTCCCTTAGTATTTCGGACAAAGAATAGTTGCAGGCGGATTCGGTTTCTTAAATATTTTACCTACATAACCAATCGCGATTTCAAAACCGTCTCTAATACTTGAGTTGCTACGCAAACTTGAAGTCGTCAAATCATAGGATGCACCGACCCGCAAATCGCCTAATTCAACGCCCAACAACGCTTGTGCTGCATCACCAAAACGATAACCCAAACCGCCTTTAACAACGGTATTCTTTTTGGGGTCTAATTTGAACCCGACCATTGCTTGCGCCATCGTCTCTGTTTGCCCTCCTGCCGTACGCAGAATCACTGCTGGTTGCAAGGTGATTTGCTTCGTCAATGACAAATCAACCACACCATATAAGTTAATACGCGTAGGCAATTTTGAAATTGTCGTCGTGATAAGGTTGTATTTGGGTCCTGTTAAGTGTTCAACAGAGATACCAATATTCAGCATATTTTGCGTTTTAGGGTCTAAAGTGGCTCTAAAATTTGCCCCAACACTAAAATCGCTATACGATTTACCTTTAGTATCAATATTTCGAACGTCTATACTCGCCCCGTTGCTAAGGATACCGTCTTGAAAACGCAATCTTTCTGCATCCACTTTGCGTGAAATGAGACCATATTGAACGCCAAAAGACAAAACATTCAACGCCTTTTTGTCCAAACCAATATGGTATGCGCCATTGAAACCTGCTAAACTATTCGTCAAAGCAGCAACACCTGTCTTGTCTTGATGCAAATTGACACCGATGCCAATCCAATCCTGCTTACGAAAGCCTTTTATGGGCAAATCAATGTGCAAAACGGGCGTTTGATAACCGTTTTTAACAGTGCCTGTACCACCGCCATACCATTGACTGCGATACAGACCGCTGATGCGGAAAGT
>JAYTUR010000309.1:0-2140 GCA_043744475.1 Saprospiraceae bacterium
TATTTACAATCATGCGAAGGACAAAAAACGGGTTGTTGTGGCGGGTAGTCATGGCAAAACGACGACGACTTCGATGATTATGCACGTTTTGAAGCACGCAGGACGTGATTTTGATTACCTCGTTGGGGCGTTATTGGAAGGTTTCGGTACGATGGTTCGCTTGTCTGATGCGCCGATTATGGTCATTGAAGGCGATGAATATTTGTCTTCGGCGATTGACCCTGTACCTAAATTCATGCACTATAAGCCGCAAATTGCCATCATTACAGGCGTGGCGTGGGACCACATGAATGTCTTTCCGACTTATGAAAGTTATGTTGAGCCGTTTGAAAAATTCATCAAAACTATAGAAAGAGGCAACGTCCCCACTGATGAGCAAAATACACCGAATCCCGAATCCCAAATTGCCGAATCTCCTAATTCTGAATCCCGAATAACGCATAACGAACCTGGCGTACTTTTCTACTACGAAAAAGATGCAGATTTAACAAAAATAGCAGAAGTAGAAGGTTTAAGGTCAATTGCTTATGATGCTTTTGAGGCTGAAATAAAACGGGGTAAAACAGTGCTGACTACTGAGGGGGGGAAACAAGTGCCGCTCGAAATATTTGGCGAACACAATTTAGCGAATTTGAAAGTGGCGTATTTGGCTTGTAAAGAATTGGGTATTACAGATGCTGAATTTTTTGTCGCTATTCCGACTTTTAAAGGGGCGGCAAAACGGTTGCAAACTTTAGCACAAGGGCGGACGAGTGTGGCGTATCAGGATTTTGCACACGCGCCGTCGAAGGTGAAAGCGACGATTCATGCGGTGAGAGGGCAATATCCGAAGCGGCGATTGATAGCTTGTTTGGAATTGCACACGTTTAGTAGTTTGAGCAAGGCGTTTTTACCGCAATATCGTTCCACAATGGGTTTGGCTGATGAAGCGATTGTGTTTTATAATGAGCATACGTTGGAAATGAAAAAGTTGCCGCCTTTGAAAATGGGCGAAATAAAAGCCTGTTTTGGACACTCGAATTTGCGTGTTTTTACAAGTCAAGAAAGGCTCAAAGAGCATTTGCAGGAGCAGGAATTTAAGAATCAAAACTTGCTTTTTATGAGCTCAGGTACGTTTATGGGTTTGGATTTGAAGGAATTTGCGTCAGAATTGTTGGGGGTTGTGGAGGTTGAGTCTTGAAAGGACTTTGATGTATTATTAGGTTTACGAAATTTTTAAAATTTCGTACACCTTCAATTATAATGATATTTGTAATACAAAAGCCGTTTGACTAATAATCAAGACGGCTTTTGTATTGTTAACAAAGGAAATGAAAGAAGGAAAAAGAAATTTTTCCAATTTTTTATTTTGTAAATGAGTAGAAATTTAAAATGAAAGTCTAAATTTACCGCTAACAACTTAGAATATACTGAGGGGGGCTTCTCTCGAAGACTGAATGGTCTGTGGAAACCAATTTTTTAAGAAAATCAAGCAAAAATCAAAAGTTTATGGAAAAAAACATTAAAATGGTCAGCCTTATTTTGGGCGGTGGACAAGGCTCGCGCTTGTCACCTTTGACCAAAGACCGTTCAAAGCCAGCCGTTCCGATTGCTGGAAAGTATCGTTTAATTGATATTCCGATTTCCAATTGTATTCATTCGGGTGTGCGTCGGATATTCGTTTTGACGCAGTTTAACTCTGCTTCATTGAATCAACACATCAAGAATACCTACAATTTTGACCACTTTAGTCGTGGTTTTGTGGATATTTTGGCAGCCGAGCAAACGCCCGACAATGCTAACTGGTTTCAAGGGACAGCCGATGCGGTGCGTCAGTCGCTACGGCACATGAATACGCACGAGCATGATTATATCCTCATTTTGTCGGGTGACCAACTGTACCAAATGGACTTTTTGGAGATGGTAAAAGAGCATATCATAAAAGGGGCGGAGTTGACGATTGCGACGATTCCTGTTAACGCAAAAGATGCAACGGAGTTTGGTATCATGAAGGTGGATAAAAAAGGCATGATTGATAGTTTTATCGAAAAACCTAAAGCTGACTTATTGCCTAATTGGGTGTCGCCTGTGCCAAAAGCGGAACAAAGAGCGGGTAAGAACTACCTTGCGAGTATGGGTATCTATATTTTCAATAAAGCGA
>JAYTUR010000310.1:0-2136 GCA_043744475.1 Saprospiraceae bacterium
ACCAAAGTTTCTTCCAATTTCTCAGGCGGCATTTGTCCATGCGCCATCGAGATGTCAATATCAGGACAAAGACCCCTCAGTAAAGCGACCATATCGGGCAAGGACGAGACTCTGTTATGCACAAAGAAGACTTGACCACCCCGTCCGACCTCTTTATAAATCGCTTCCCGAATCACTTCATCGTTGAAGACACTTACTTCAGTCTGTATCGGTTGACGATTCGGCGGTGGTGTTCTAATGATCGACAAATCCCTCGCCGCCATAAGCGAAAACTGTAACGTGCGGGGAATCGGCGTTGCCGTCAATGTCAAAGTATCGACATTGACCTTGAATTTGCGCAACCGTTCTTTTGCTGCGACGCCAAATTTTTGTTCTTCATCTATCACCAATAAGCCTAAATCCTTGAAAGCCATGTCTTTGTTCAAAATGGCATGCGTGCCAATCAAAACATCGACCTTTCCGATTTTAGTGGCTTCCATAACCTCTTTTTTCTCTTTCGATGTCCTAAAACGATTAATATAATCCACATTTGCTCCAAATTCACCCAACCTTTCGCTAAACGTTTTGTAATGCTGCATGGCTAAAATCGTCGTCGGCACAAGGATAGCGACCTGTTTTCCAGAAGTCACCGCCTTAAATGCGGCGCGAATCGCTATTTCTGTTTTACCAAAACCGACATCACCACACACCAATCTGTCCATCGGATACGAACGCTCCATGTCCGTTTTGACATCGGTTGTTGCCTTCGCCTGGTCGGGTGTATCTTCATACATAAACGTGGCTTCGAGTTCGTCTTGTAGGTAATTATCTTTTGGAAAAGCAAAACCACCCGCTGCTTTGCGTGCCGCATACAACTTAATAAGTTCCGCCGCAATGTCTTTGACTTTTTTCTTCGTCGCTCTTTTGAGATTCTGCCACGTATCCGAACCTAAGCGATTGAGTTTCGGCGGCGTACCATCTTTTCCAACAAAGCGAGCGATTTTATGCAGCGAATTTATTGAAACATACAACAAATCATTGTTAGAATACACCAAACGCACCGCTTCTTGTATCTGTCCATTGATGTTTATTTTTTCCAAACCCGAAAACTTACCTACACCGTGGTCAATATGAGTGACATAATCGCCTTCTTGCAGCTCTTTAAGTATCCGCAGGTTCAAAGATTGTTCTTTGGAAAAACCTTGACGCGTCCTTGCCCGATGATAGCGTTCAAAAATCTGATGGTCAGTATAACAAGCGACATTCAACTCCAAATCCACGAAACCCTCGCGAATCGCTTTCAATATCGGCTCAACTTTCGTCTTTGCACCCAAATCATGGAAAATAGAAAACAGGCGTTGCATCTGTTTTTCATTATCCGTAAACAGATAATTTTTCAGCTTAGAAGACTCGTTTTCATGCAAATTGTGAATCAACAAATTGAAATTCTTATTGAACGACGGTTGCGGCTTTGCCTTAAATTCAATTTTAGTTGAAATTTTTAAACCCAAATCTGAAACTTTACCCCCCCTCAGTAAAACGAGACTTAAAGACTTAATATCGTTAACGACTTCATGTGGCTGAATGAAAGCGCGGTCTCTAAAAATCTCTTTGACTTCTTCGTCGCTTTCGTAGCGCAATTTTTCACCAAAAGCCTCCGCTTTATCGAAACAGATTTGTAAACGGTCAATAAGGTTTTGGAAATCATGCGTAAAAATGACCGTATTTTGAGGTAAAATGGATAGAATAGATGTTTTTTGAGAACGGTCAAAACGAGTGTTGATATTAGGAACAATATTGACGGAGCGTATTTTTTGTTGGGACAACTGTGTCGTTGGGTCGAATGTCCGAATAGATTCGACTTCAACATCAAAGAGTTCAATGCGATACGGATATTCATTGCCGTAGGAATACACATCCACAATGCCACCACGAATCGAAAATTGACCGGGCGAATAGACAAAGTCCACCCGCAAAAAGCCAAACTCAATCATCAATTCGCATATAAAATCCACATCTAAGTTTTCACCCACGGCAATCGTAATCCTTTTTTCCTCCAAATACTGAGGGGCTACGACTTTCTCAAATAAGGCTTCGGGGTACGTGACAATGATTTCGCCGTGTGCCGTTGACTGTGCCAGTTTATTGATGACTTCA
>JAYTUR010000311.1:0-2136 GCA_043744475.1 Saprospiraceae bacterium
AAATCAGCGTAAATCAGTCCTATCAGCCCAATCAGTGGTCTTTAAAAATGAAACGTCGCAGCTAAACTCGGCAGTATCGGCAATTGATTGACTCGTTTATAACTCACACGGTCAAAATAAAAGATATTATTGCGGTTATAAGCATTTGTCGCACTTGCCACCACATCTAATGCGATGTATTTTGTAAACTTAATCGCCTTTTTAACCGACATATCTAAACGGTGATAATCTGGCAAACGACCGCCATTTCTTTTTGATGAATAGATGATGCCTAAGTCTGGATTACCTGTTTGGACATTGGTATTGACCCCCCCAGTAAAAGGGTATTTTGTGTAGAAACCAACGGTTTGTGTGAATGGAAAACCGCTACCGTAGTTCCAACGCATCGAGGCTTCCCATGAATTGTTTTCGCCAAAGGAGTATGTAGCGACAATATTCATATTATTTCTTCTATCAAAATTGGTTTGATAGGTTGTTTTGGTATCGCCATCGAAGCGGGTAACGTAGGCATGAGAGAATGTACCCCAAATACTCCAATGTTTGTCTGCGTATTTGGTTGAAAAGTCAATACCATACGCATCGCCAGTTTCGGTAATGTAATTTGGGTCAGTGAATTTGCTTTTAGTGCGGTTGATGTCAATGAGTTGATTGTATTTTTTGTAATAACCTTCAATATTTAAGTCCCATTGTTTAGATAAATCAATCTCAAAACCGCCGATGATGTGCATCGCTTTTTGCAATTTTGAGGAGACATTTGCGGTACGGTCGGGGTTCAACAATTTCTCTTCTGGTTCACTCAAATAACCGACAAAAAGGTTGACAATGTCTTTTTCTGAAACCGTTGAAATGAGGTTTTGAGAGAACAAACCGCCTGAAAATTTGAATCGAAACTTATCGGAAGCATTCAGTTTTGCGGCAAAACGGGGTTCAAAAGTCGTTTCTCCTAAGGCATTATAGTTGTGAATGTGCAAACTCGGTTCAATAACCAATTTGTTAAATGTCCGACGATAACGCACATAACCCGCCAATTCCGTTGTGTTTTCATTTTGTTTGAAATCAAAACCTAAAGGATTGCGGAAGCCCAAATCGGTTGTGAAACCGCTGATTTCTACGCCGTATTTCAATTCGCTTTGTCTGCCAAAGACCGTAAAATCAAGCCCACCGGCAAAGCTGTTGATGCCACTTGTGCGGGGTGTCGGGTCAGCTTCTTGCAGCGAGATGTTATAGTTGGAAGCCGTCAAAGAACCGCCAATTAACATCTTTAAACCTGCGGGAATCAATTGAAAATTAGCACCGTAACCCGTTGTTTTCCACTTTAAATCGGCAATATTGGGATAATTGACAGCATCATTGAAATTAAAACCAAAAATATTCAAACGGCTACCACCCGAAGCGACGAGTGAGACTTTGCCATAATAATCGGTGTAGTCGAAAGGCAATCCTGTGGAGTCTTTTCTCGCATAATCGTACAACGTTTTAGAGGTTTGCGGCAACAGCGACTGCTTGCCTGTGAATAGGAAAGAGATACTCGGACCACCTTCTTTTTTTAGCTTCACTAAAGGACCTTCAATCAAGGCTTTGGCTTGAAAAGGACTGCCACTGACCAAACCTGAAAAGCGGGTTTTGTTGCCTTCGCGGGTTTTAATATCCACAATGGCTGAAATTCTGCCGCCGTATTCCGCATTAAAGCCCCCCGTCAGTACATCAACGGAACGAATGGCTTCGGTTTCAAAAACGGAGAAAAAACCGATGGAATGGAAGGGATTGTAGATGGTCATACCGTCCAACAAAATCTTATTTTGCACGGGTGCACCACCGCGAATATAAATCTGTCCACCTTGGTCGCCCGTTGTCAATACGCCTGGCACGACGGTTAGGTATTGTGCAATATCGGGTTCACCACCTGTTGAAGGCAGCGACTTGATTTCTTTTTGAGTAATGGTTAATTTAGAGACTTGGGTAGTTGTTTTAGCGGCTTCTTTTCTACCTGAAATCTCAACGACATCGAGTGAAGTGCTGGATTCGGTCAAATTGAAACCTTTATAGAATATTTCTCCTTCTTTGACCGATATTTTTGTTTCGATGCTGTCGTAACCGATAAAAGAGACGAAAAGTGTGTAATCACCTGCTTTGACA
>JAYTUR010000312.1:0-2136 GCA_043744475.1 Saprospiraceae bacterium
GTCGGCATCGAAAAAGGCAGTTTGATTGGCAATAAAAACATGGAAATCGGTTTCGTCATCACGCATATCAATGATAAACAAGTCAATAGCCTTGACGAAGCGGTGAATTTGATAACCACTTCTAAGGGAAAAGTCGTACTCGCCGGCGTGTATGAGGACTTTCCTGAAGAGTATTATTATACTTTTATAAAATAACGAAAAAAGCGACCCCTCAGTAAAAGGTCGCTTTTTTCGTTATTTCATACTTCATAATTTACTTTCCGTCGAGTTCTAAGCCTTGCAAAATCCCTTTCTCCATCGCCGGAACACCACGTTCCATCCAACGCGGTTTAGGGGCATCTTTCAAATAGTAGTCAAAAAACTGCTGCATACGGATTTGAAAATCAATGCGGTTCTGCAATTTTACGGGCCAATGCGGTTCGTCATTGTAGTTGAGCATCCAAGCGGGTTTGTTCAAACGGCGCAAAGCACCATAAAACTCAATGCCTTGATACCACGGCACCGCCCCATCTTTATCGTTTTGCAAAATCAAAACAGGCGTATTCACTTTATCCATTGAAAAAATGGGCGAATTTTCCAAATAACGCAATGGATATTGCCACGGACTGCCACCAATACGGCTTTGCGTATGCTCATACTGAAACTGACGCATCAAACCCGATTCCCAACGAATGCCACTGTATGCACTAATCATGTTGACAACAGGCGCACCTGCTTCGGCACAACGGAAAATATCTGTTTTTGTCACCAAATAAGCTGCTTGATAGCCGCCCCAAGAGTGCCCTTGCACACCAATCCTTTTTTCATCAACAAAACCTTGATTTATCAAATGTGCTGTACCCGAAATAACGGAATTTAAACAACTTTCACCTGGATAACCCGTCCGATAAGGAATATCTGGATTAAAAACCAAATAACCCCGATTCGCATAAAACGTATAATTTATCTGTGAACGAAGCGGTTCGAGGGTGCGATAGCTGTGCAATCCGTCAGAACTCCTTTCATAGAAATTGACAATCATGGGGTACTTTTTCTTTGGGTCAAAACCTTCGGGTTTTACAAGCATACCCCGCAGTTTTTGACCGTCCAGAGCCGTCCATTCCACCAATTCTATAGTTCCCCAAGCGTATTTTTTTTGTTGAGGGTTAATATCGCTGATGCGTTGCGTTGTTTTGAAATCCGTTGTATAAAGCAAATCGGGACACGTTTGGAAATTTTGCTTTGTAAAGACATAAGATTCCGCCTTTTTTGCTTTCATCGGACGATTAGAAAAAGCATAATCATCTACTAAAATTTGCTTAACTGTATTCGTTTTCAAATCTAAAGATGCGTAACCTTCTGCCTTCGTTTTATCATTTTTTGTTTGCAACAAAACCGTGGCATTCGGGTCAATAAAACGCTCCTCACTGTCCAATTTGATGTAACGATACACCGTTTCAGAAGCTCGTCCATTGGTCAAACGCATCGGTTTTTCCTTACCCATTGGGTCAATTTTCCACATATCATATTGGTCATACACCAACGCATAGCGGTCATCTTTTAACCACCCTGCCCCACCGTAGGCGTTCGGATAATCTGGCACATCGTTATCAACATCATAAAATTTAACCGTTTTATTATCCGTCATTGGGACAATATTTTTATTCAAAACTGAATAAGCAAACCATGCAGAATCCAATTCATTAAACCAAAAAACATAATTGCCGTTCGGCGAAAGCGTCGCATTGCCACGTATTCGCTTAGTTATCAACGTTTTAGTGCCCGTTTTCAAATCCGTCAAATACACATCATTGTTCGGCGAACCTTCCCACGTTGTTTGCAGCAAATAAGGCTCGTTTGTTGTACCAACCGCTATGTCTAAATTGCGTTGTTCCTCAAAATCTATATCTGGAACAGTCGGATTACTGAGGGGTGTCATTTTGTTCATTGCAGGATAATAGACCACCGCATAATTCTTTTTGCGGTCTTGCTCTAAACGCACTTTTTGTTGCGTATGCAAACGTGCATCTTGATAATGCCACACTTCGACATTCACAATTTCCTCTGGCAGCAAAGTCGTATCGTTCAAAATCGGCTGCGGTGCAATGCCAAAATACAGCTTTGAACCATCTTCTGAAAAAATCGGTTTGGCATTTT
>JAYTUR010000313.1:0-2134 GCA_043744475.1 Saprospiraceae bacterium
CCTCGAAGTGCATGCTGAACCGACAAGCAGTGTTATAGAATGGGTGAACAATACAGGTTATAACAATGATTATTTTACAGTCGAAAAAGCGGACAACAACACTGGCGTTTTTGAACCTTTAATGATTGTCAATAATAAATCGTTGGACAAGGACATAACACATTATGTCGCTCATGATGAAACGCCAAACGAAGGGGATAATTCGTATCGAATTACGTTAACGCGTAACGACGGTTCAACGAAAGTTTCGGACATTAAAACGGTGCAATTCAAGGGTTTATACAGCGTTCGGCTTTTCCCTAATCCTGCCAATGATGTCTTGACGCTTGATTTGTCTAATTATAAAAACCAAAACGTTGACGTTTATCTATATAATTATTTTGGACATCTCAAATGGGTCAAAAAGATAGAAAAAATAACAGATGCGCTCTTTGATATTCCTATCTCCAACATAGAAACGGGCAGTTATCAAGTCCGTATTCAATCGAAACACAGACGTGCCATTACGCAACCTATTATTATTGCACATTAAGACCAATAACGTTGACAACGTTTGGAAAATGTGGAATTTCACTAAACGTAATAGTTTGTACTACTCATAAAATGAGTGTTATAGGTCAGAAAATGTCACCTATAACACCCATTTTGATATACTCAATCTCATGTTTTATGACCTTGAAGCTCTATTTTACGACCTTGAAGCCCTATTTTACGACCTTGAAGTCCTATTTTATGACCTTGAAGTCCTATTTTATAACCTTCAAGACGCAAAATGGTGTCTTTTAAGTCGCGTTTTGCCACCTTCAAGACCCTTTTTTTTTGGCTAAAGTGTCATTGCAATATACTAACAACCCTATTAGGCTTTATAAAAGACAAAATGAACAGCGTTATTATCGCTACGTTCGTGGAACTTCACACATACCACGAATAGGGGTTTCTTCTTCATTCAACCCTTGTTCATTAGTAGGGGAGAAGTAACATATTTAGTGATTTGCAGACATTATTAATCAAGCTGCAAATCCCCAAACAATATTATGCCTCATTTAAAACTTTTGCTATTTTTAGCCTCCCCTCAGTAAAATATGTAAAAAACATAAAAATTTGACCAAAAATAACCCTCAAAGTCCCTTAAATTCCGATATTCACGAGGAAAAACAGAAAGTAACTGATTAGTTTCATATCTTTTTTTTCAAAAACGACTAAGTAAACCTTTCTACACAATCGTCATAGGTTTGTTGACTGTGTTTATAAAGTGATTTAAGACCTAACATAAAAGCATCGCCTTGTGAAAAAAATCTTTACATCAAAATACACCTATATCGGACTCGTTGTTGTGGCGGTGCTTTACGCCTTTTCTTATAGTTTTTCCCATAAAAAGATAGATTTTAATACGCAAATCAAGCCGTTACTCAACCAAAAGTGCATCGTCTGTCATGGTGGGGTGAAGCGACAAGGGGATTTTAGTCTGCTGTTTCGACAAGATGCTTTGGCAAATAACAAAAGTGGCAAACCTGCCATCCTGCCAGGCGACCCCGACGGCAGCGAAATGATAAAACGCATCACGCACACCGACCCCGAAGAGCGTATGCCCTACAAACATCCCCCCCTCAGTAAAGAGGAGATAAATACGCTCCGTCAATGGATAAAAGAAGGCGCAGAATGGGGCGACCATTGGGCTTATACAGAACTGAAACCTGTTGAATTACCGACTGTGAAAGGCACTTTTTGGGGTTTAATAAAGCCCGAATGGGTTAGAAACGGTATTGACTATTTCATACTTGATAAAATAAAAGCGGCTGATTTGACCCCCTCAGTACAAGCCGATAAACAGACGCTTTTGAGGCGTGTATCACTCGACTTAACGGGTTTGCCGCCATCTGAAAGTCTCAGGCTGCAATATTTGAATGATAATTCTCCAAAAGCTTATGAAAACCTCGTGGATTCTCTTTTAGCATCTTCCTCTTTTGGTGAACGTTGGACGGCAATGTGGCTCGATATTGCCCGTTATGCCGATACAAAAGGGTATGAACGCGACGACAAGCGTTCAATTTGGCGGTATCGTGATTGGCTAATCAAGGCTTTTAATAATGATAAACCTTACAATACGTTTATTACGGAACAGATAGCAGGTGAT
>JAYTUR010000314.1:0-2132 GCA_043744475.1 Saprospiraceae bacterium
AAGAAACGGTGGTCGTGTAGTTATTTCGGCGGTTAATTCTGTTATCAGTTTGGTCAATAGTGTCGTTGCGATAGGCAAATCCCGTATTGTCGTAGTAATTAATGGAAGATTGCAGGGCATTATCCCTTACACTCGTGTTGCGGCTATAAGAAAAATTGATAGAAGCCGTTCGCCCCGCTTTATTAAGCCTTCGGCGCAACAGAAAATTGGTCGAACCACCAAAACCTGACCCATCTGTAAGCGTATGCTTAATCTGATGATTTTGTAATAAGGTATCGCCTTTCAGATTTCTAGAATTGGAGCTGTTTTCATAGCTATTGCCCGTAAAAGAACCGCTCGCGGAGATGCGAAAAGACGTTAGAGAATCAATTTTTTGGTCAAGTGCGACGTTAATTCTGTGATTTTTGTTGCCGATTTCCGTTAAAGCTTTGACATGGGTAAAATACGTTGAGGTCGGTAAGAAATTTTGTCGGTCAACTGTCCTATCGTTCAAGGTATTTTGATTATTGTAAAAATAACTCGCCGATAATTCTGTTTTTTTAGTCAAATTATTGGTAAAATTAACCCCACCACTTTGGGTATTTTGAAAACCTTTCGACGCATTTTGGCTTTGCTGCGGATTATTAAAGCCACCGCCGCCGCGTTTATTGCTGCCCGTAAAAGCAGAGAAATCTTCTTGCGCAAAACCCGTGCGATTGATATTATTGGCTGCGCCCAAAACGGTAATATTCTCCTTTTCAGAAAAACTATTATAGTTTAAGCGTCCCAAATAACGGTCATCAGTGCCGTAACCCGCTGTTAGTTTACCAGATTTGGTCTTCGTCAAGTTGGTTTTTAACTTAATATTGATGGTTTTCTGTCTTACGCCATCGTCAATACCCGTAAACGCCGACTGATCACTCTTTTTGTCGTAGATTTCTACGGATTCAATCGCATCAGCAGGCAAATTTTGCAGCGCAATTTGCACATCCGTTCCGAAAAAAGGCTTGCCATTGACAAGGATTTGTTGCACTTCTTCGCCTTGAGCCTTCACCGTTCCGTCTTTTTCTATTTCCATACCGGGCAATTTCTTAATCAAATCCCCCGCCATTGCATTCGGCTGCGTTTGAAAGCTTTTGGCATCAAAAGCCATAGTATCACCTTTGATTTTAACCGCTTCCCGCGAAGCCGTTATGACCGCTTCATCGAGTAATTTACTGAGGGGGGTCAATTTTAGGTTACCAATATCGAGTGTATCGAAGCGGCTGCCCGTTGCAAGCACTTCTCGACTGTATAATTCATAACCGATGTAGCTGATTTGCAATAACAACCGCTCATTTTGCCGTTCAGACGCAAAGCGGAAGTTCCCTTCATCATCGGTTTGCCCTTGTACGAAAATAGTTGAATCCGGTAAATGCAACAAAGACACTGCCGCAAAAGGTAAAGGGTTCGCCGTCTCGTCTAATATCGTCCCGCGCAAGGTAGATTGCGCTTTTGTTGAACCAAAAACACAAAAAGATAAGCAGAATAAGGCAATTTTTAAGAAGAATTGTTCGGATAAATAATTGGATTTCAAAATAGATAACAGGTTTAGCTGCGCAAAAGGTTTGATTAGACCTTTCGCTTTTGTAAAAGATAGTTTTGACTTTGATTCTGAATCAAAGTTAAACAGGAATAAACCAATTACTTAAAGATTAAGCCCTATTGCCGATGTTTTAGACGTATTCGCTTTGGGAAGCACTATAAAACACGTTTGGGAAACTTTAAAAGTTTCCTAAACGTGTGCGGAACTCATTGAATATCAACATTTAACAGATTTTATATCGCTATCGTTCCGCCAAAAACCTGTGTCGCAGGACCACAAAGCCAGACGTTTTCAAAAATAGTTCCCTCGCTATTTTGACTGAATTTTACCGCCAATTGCCCGCCTTTTGTCTTAATTGGCACTTCCGTTCCGGTGTTCGTTTTGAGGTAATATGCAATCGCCGCCGCCGTTACGCCTGTGCCGCAGGAGAAGGTTTCGTCTTCCACACCGCGCTCATAAGTGGCGACTTTAATGCCACTCTTCTCCCCTTTTTGGGGTTGGGGAGCTATTTCTACAAAATTGACATTTACGCCATCTTTGGCAAAACGTTCAGAGTAACGAATCGCTC
>JAYTUR010000315.1:0-8201 GCA_043744475.1 Saprospiraceae bacterium
TTTTCGCTGATTTTTTCCTGATTTTTCCATTTTAATCACTTTTAGGAGTCAACTAAATTCAGGACAAGACAAATTGTGTAGTCCTAACAACAAACATAAATAGGATTAACATTGACAGTAAAATTCGAAACTTCGTCGTCGGTAAAACGTTAATTCGCAGCTCTATTTAGTTGGCAAAACAGTATTTCGCACGTCCCCAAAACCCACTCTAATTCCATCTTTTTCAGCAAAACCTTTGATGATAACCGTATCACCATCTTCTACAAATGTCCGTTTTTCGCCATTGGGTAATGCAATAGGATTTTTCCCGCCCCATGTTAACTCTAACAAAGAGCCAAAACTAGGCGGTTCTTTGCCTGAAATCGTACCAGAAGCGAGCACATCACCCACATTCAAATTACAACCATTGATGGTATGATGCGCTATTTGTTGAGCAACCGTCCAATACATATTTTTGAAATTAGATTGGCAAATAATACCCCTCTCAGTATATTTGGGATTTGGGATGTCGGATTTCGGAATGAGTGTAACTTCTAATTAAATATCAAAATTTTGACGATTTTTCTCTTGTAAATAAGACAAAACGCTTGGATTTTGTGGTTCCGCAGGCACTCTAAAAGGTTCAAGTGCCTCAATTGTAACGACCCATGGCGACACAGACGAAAAGAAATTTTTACCCAAAAAAGGACCTAATGGCACGTATTCCCAACGCTGAATATCGCGCGCTGACCAATCGTTGAACAGCAAAAAACCAAAGACATATTCTTCCGCTTCATGGACATCAATCGCTTGTCCAATCGGATTACTTTTGCCGATGATGGTTGCCATTTCTAATTCAATATCCAAGCGTTTTGTCGCAGAAAAAATAGGTGACGTTGTATCTGATGAATTGACTTGCCCTTTTGGACGATGAAAATTTGTACCCGACACAAAGATTGAACTCGCGCGTCCATGATACGCAACAGGCATGTGTTTCCAATTGGGCAACAAAGCGTTTTGAGGATTTCGGAACATCATACCGACATTGGTGGCGTGTTGTTCGGAGGAATAAAAATCGGTGTAATCGCCAATTTTGATGGGTAAATGCAGTTTTACACTATTTTTTGGGTGAAATACTGAGGGGGGTAAAAGTTTTAAGTTTTGAGTTTTGGGTTTTGAGTTATCTAAAATCTCTTGCAAACGCTGCCGTACGGCATTGGTTTTGGCTTTACCCAAACTTATAAAATCATTTAAATAATCATTTTTGAAAACAGATTTTTTGATTTTTAAATCTTTAAAATAGCCCAATTGCGCCAATGCGTATAAGTCCACAACGTGGTCGTTGATGATGGTTGCCAAGCGTTTTTTCTTATTTTTCCTTGAAAAAACCCCGAAAGGGATGTTGTGGATGGTAAAATGTGAATGTGACATAAGATATTTTTTATTTGACCACTGGTTGGACGGATACGACGGATTTTCCCTGATTTTTTATTGTCATTCTGTAAGAAAAAATCAGTGTAAATCCGTCATATCCGTCCAACCAGTGGTCAAAGCTAAGTCATTATTAATTCTTAAAAATTATTCCAACCACGACTGATAATACTGCCCATCATCAATCCCCAAAGCGGCTTCTGTAATACTGAGGGGTCTAAATGTGTCAATCATCACCGCCAATTCTTCGGTTTTGGTTTGACCAATGCTGCGTTCATAAGCACCTGGCGCGGGTCCGTGTGGGATACCGCTTGGGTGCAACGTGATATAACCTTGCTTTATATTATTGCGGCTCATAAAATCACCGTCCACGTAGTAGAGCATTTCGTCGCTGTCAATATTTGAGTGGTTGTAAGGCGCGGGAATACTGAGGGGGTGGTAATCGTAGAGACGAGGACAAAACGAACAGACCACAAAAGCCTTTGTTTCAAAGGTTTGATGCACAGGCGGCGGCTGATGCACACGTCCTGTAATCGGTTCAAAATTATGAATGGAAAAGCCATAAGGATAGTTGTAACCATCCCAACCGACGACATCAAATGGGTGTGTTGGGTACAGCATTTCGTACAAAACACCTTGTTTTTTGATTTTAACGATAAAATCACCCTTTTCGTCGTGCGTTTCGAGGTCTTGTGGCAGTTTGTAATCCCGTTCACAAAAAGGCGAATGTTCGAGCAACTGACCAAACCAATTGCGGTAGAGTTTCGGGGTATAAATCGGATGAAAAGACTCGGCATAGAGCAAACGATTATCTGCGGTACCAAACGAAATTTGATAAATCATGCCGCGGGGAATGATGAGATAATCGCCGTATTCAAAGGGAATATTGCCCAATTGTGTCCGCAAAGTACCTGAACCACGATGCACGAAAAGCATTTCATCGGCATCGGCATTTTTAAAAAAGTAATCTGTGAGCGACTTTTTAGGCGCAGCCAAACCGATGTGAATGTCTGAATTGACCAAAAGCGGTGTGCGACTTTGCAAATAATCGTTTTGCGTCGGCACATCAAACCCTTTTAGCAAACGGGCTTTGATGTTTTTAGGCATCGCTATTTTAGGCGCAACGTCGGTTTCTGATAAAATTTCTTTAACCATTGTCGGACGATGCACTTGATAAAGCAGCGTTGACATTCCTTCAAAACCGATAGTGCCAAAGAGTTGCTCGTAAAAAAGCCCCCCCTTCCCGCTTTTATCGGGATTTCCTTCGTCAACAGTATGTCTAAACTGCGTGTGGCGTTTGGATGGTATTTTTCCCAATTTGTGATAGATAGGCATGTTATA
Source organism: Saprospiraceae bacterium (assembly GCA_043744475.1). Taxonomy (GTDB): domain Bacteria; phylum Bacteroidota; class Bacteroidia; order Chitinophagales; family Saprospiraceae; genus JAAFJT01. Next base: position 2,752 of record JAYTUR010000315.1, read on the forward strand.
ATATGGTTTTATTATTTTCTAACATGAATTTCACTAATTACACGAAATTAAAATACAATTAGTTTAATTCGTGTAATTGGTGAAATTCGTGTTAGAAAGTTAATCTTTGACAAATCGCTTTCTAAAATCCAAAGGACTTTGATTTTTTAATAAACGAAACGAGCGATTGAAATTAGATATATTATGAAAACCACAATCGGAGGCAATATGCTGAATACTTTTTTTATTTTCAATCAATAAATGACACGCAAAACTAATGCGGACTTCGGTTAAAAACTGAATATACGTCTTACGGGTGCGGTTTTTGAAATATTTACAGAAATTGGGGACGGACATATTGGCAATATTGGCAACGTCTTCAATCAATATTTTTTCATTATAATTGGACAACGTAAACTCATAAATTCCATCTATTTTAGCGGATTCGTAGCGGTGGTAGGAATCCAAAAAATTTTCACTGCTTAAATATGTGATGTCGTCGGATTGGGCAATTTCCTCTAATATTTGCAACAAAAGCGTAATGCGCCCCACACCTTTCTCATTGTGTATCAATTGGTTCAGTAATTTAGCAACTTTATCTCTTGTTTTATTTGTAATGTGCAAACCTCTTTTGGCGCGGTCAAAAAGAGATTTGATATTTTCCATTTCTTTCAAGTGTAAAAAGTCTTTGCCAAAACAATCGGGCAGAAACTGAACGACTTGTGAGCCAACACGTAAATCGGAATCAGGTAAAAAATAATCGGGGTCGTTCTTCAGAACATGTGGCAAATTGGATCCAATCAGTATCAAATCTCCTGCACTAAAAGGTGCAATGCTGTCTCCAACAAACCGCATACCCGTACTTTCGGTAACGTGAGACAATTCCAATTCGGGATGAAAATGCCATTTATTATAAAAATTAGGCAAATCGTCCACGCGGGTTGCGTAAGAATAATCTAATGATGGATTTATTTTACGAAGAATAGCTTGCACGATTGTTATGATATAAATGATAAGACTACGCCAAAAGTAATTAATTATTGATAAAATTTCATCGAAAATTGATAAAATATCATTAAAAAGATATACAGTCTATGCGTAGCTTTGTGAGACAATATTATTGATAAAAATGAACGAGTTAGTTACAAATTTTATACATTCTTGTTGTTAACCTTGCCGTCTGTCGTGACGGCAAGGTTGTTTTTTGATTCTATATTCAATATTAAAATACATTTTTTATGCAGCACAAAGTCTTAAAAGTTAATCCGTCTGATAATGTCATCGTCGCGCTACGCAATTTAGAAGCAGGTGAAAACATCGCTTTTGAAAGTGAAAACTACATTTTGCCAAAGGCAATTAAAGCAAAACACAAATTTGTAACGGAAGACTTAGCCGTTGGTGACCACGTAACGATGTACGGTGTTTTGGTCGGCAAAGCCATACAACCGATTCAACGCGGCGAGCAAATCACAACTGCCAATCTCAAACACGAATCGGAAGAATATTCAACTTCAAAAAGGCAACCCCTCAGTAGTTGGCAAGCACCCGACATCAAAAAGTATGAAAATCGGACATTCATGGGCTATCCGCGTTCGGATGGACAGGTTGGCACTGCCAATTATTGGCTCGTTATTCCTTTGGTTTTTTGTGAAAACAAAAACATTTTGAAGCTAAAAGAGGCGTTTGATAAGTCGTTGGGTTATGCGTTTCCCGATACTTATTTGAAGCAAGTTCAAGATTTAGTAGAGTTGGACAAAGCGGGTAAAACGGACGAAATAGGCAGTTATGAAGCGCAAAATGTCGCTAAAAGCAAGCAGAAATCGCCTTATTTTCAAAACATTGATGGCGTTAAATTCCTAACGCATGAGATGGGTTGTGGTGGCATCAATGCTGATCAAGAGCGTCTGGCGGCTTTGTTTGCCGCTTATGCGAATAATGCCAATGTGGTCGGCATGACGGTTTTGAGTTTGGGTTGTCAAAAAACGCAATACACAGATTTGATGACCGAAATTGAAGCGAGAAACCCTCATTTTGATAAAAAAATACTCTATTTTAATCAACAATCCTACGGAACGGAGTTTGAGATGATGTCAGCAGCGATTAAAGAAACGTTTCTGGCATTGACCGAAGCCAATAAACAGGAACGCCAACCGGCACCGCTTTCTAAATTGAGCATTGGTTTGAAATGCGGCGGTTCTGATGGTTTTTCTGGCATTTCTGCCAATCCTGTTTTGGGTCATTTGTCAGATTTGGTTGTGGCGTTGAAAGGTAAAACCTTTTTGGCAGAATTTCCTGAACTCTGTGGTGTCGAACAAGAACTCATAAACCGTTGTGTCACAACCGATAAGGCTGAAAAATTTGAATATTTGATGCGCTCATATTCCGATCAAGCGGCGGCACAAGGCGCGAGTTTCGACATGAACCCCTCAGTAGGCAACATCAAAGACGGCTTGATTACCGATGCCATTAAGTCAGCAGGTGCAGCTAAAAAAGGCGGCACGGCACCCATTGTTGATGTCTTAAAATATACAGAAATCGGCAAAGAACCGGGTTTACACTTAGTTTGTACGCCAGGGAACGATGTGTTGGCAACAACAGGACAAGCGGCGGCGGGTGCGACAATCATCCTTTTTACAACAGGTTTGGGCACGCCAACAGGTAATCCCGTTGCGGCGATGGTAAAGGTCGCAACGAATACGATTTTAGCGCAAAAAATGCCTGATATCATTGATTTTAACTGCGGCGAAATCATTACAGGCGAAAAAACAATCGAAGAAACAGCGGAGGCATTGCTAGATTATTGCATTGATTTGGCAAGCGGCAAGTTCCAAACAAAGGCGCAAATACTCGGTCAAGACGACTGGATTCCTTGGCAGACGGGGATTAATTTGTAGATTGCACACAAGAATTTCACCGATTACACGAATTAATTAATTTGAGTAAATTCGTGTAATTGGTGAAATGCGTGTCAAAACACACCCCTCAGTAAAAATGTTCTTTTTTAATAAAATTAAACAACAAGATGAATAAACCACTATTAACAACATTTTTTGCCATCATTTTGGCAACAATGGCTTCAATAGCACAAACCTACAAGCCCGCACCCGAAAACCTAAAAGCCCGTGATTGGTTTCAAGATGCCAAGTTTGGCTTATTTGTCCACTGGGGCGTTTACAGCGTTTTGGGCGATGGCGAATGGGTGATGAACGACCAAAAAATTAGCAAAAAGAACTACGAAAAGCTCCCTGTATTCTTCAATCCGACCGAATTTGATGCCAAAGAATGGGTGTCAATGGTGAAAGCGGCGGGTATGAAATACATCACCATTACCTCAAAACACCACGACGGGTTTGCAATGTTTGGCACAAAACAAACCGATTGGAACATCGTTGACCGCACACCTTACAAAAAAGATGTCTTGAAAATGCTCGCCGATGAATGCCAAAAACAAGGCATTAAGCTCTTTTTCTATCATTCTCACCTCGATTGGTATCAAGACAATTACTATCCACGCGGCAATACGGGTCAAACAACAGGTCGTCCAAACAATGGTGATTTCAACAAATACCTTGATTTTATGGATGCCCAATTGACGGAATTATTGACCAATTATGGACCGATTGCAGGCATTTGGTTTGATGGTTGGTGGGACAAAAAAGATGCAGATTGGCGTTTGCAAAAAACATACTCATTAATTCATAAATTGCAGCCGCAATGTTTGGTCGGCAATAACCACCATCAAGCACCCAAAGAGGGCGAAGATTTTCAGATGTTTGAGAAGGACTTGCCAGGGAAAAATACAACTGGGTTTAGTGGTGAATCTCAAGTTGGCAAATTGCCGCTTGAAACGTGCGAAACGATGAACAACGCTTGGGGTTTCAATTTGCAAGATTCAAGATATAAATCAACCAAAACCTTGATTCAATATTTGGTGAAAGCGGCGGGTAATAATGCCAATTTCTTATTGAATGTCGGACCTATGCCGAATGGTAAAATCCAACCCGAATTCGTCAAAACCTTAGGTGAAGTGGGTAAATGGATGAATAAAAACGGCGAGACCATATATAATACGCGTGGCGGTGTCGTTTCTCAAAAAACATGGGGCGTGACGACGCAAAAAGGGAACACAACTTATATTCACATCCTTAATGCCGAAGATGCGAACCTTTTGATTCCAGAAATCAAGCAAAAAGTAAAAAGTATCAAAGTTTATGGTACGAATACAGCCTTGAAATTCAAACAAGATGAGTTTGGATTGGCGATTGAATTGCCTAAACAATTGGATGAGATTGATACAATTTTAGTTGTTGAATGATTGGATATGCCCCCTCAGTAAAACCATAAAAATCCGTTTAAATCAGTGATAAATGTTCAGTTTAAAAAACAAAATAGCCGTCGTCACAGGCGGCGGCAGTGGCATCGGACGAGCGATTGCAACCCTTTTTGCACAGCAAGGGGCTACTGTTCACATCATCGAACTCAATGAATCGGCGGCGGCGGAAGCTTTAGAACAGATTAATACTGTTGAGGAACGAAATCCTGATGCCATTGGGAAGGCGGATCGAGCATTTGCACATGCATGTAATGTAGCCATTCAAAGTGATGTCAAAGCCGTTTTTGACAACATCGGCAAAGTCGATATTTTGGTCAATAATGCAGGGATTGCGCATATTGGTAACATCGAAAACACAACTGAAGCGGATTTTGACCGTATTTATGCCGTCAATATTAAAGGCGTTTTCAATTGTATGCAAGCGGCGATTCCTCAGATGCGTATGGCAGGTGGAGGTGTCATTTTGAACATGGCTTCGGTTGCGGGTTTGGTCGGTTTGAATGAACGTTTGGCGTATTCGATGTCAAAAGGGGCTGTTTTAGCGATGACAATGGCAACAGCTAAGGACTATGTTCAACAAAATATTCGCTGCAATACGATTTCTCCTGCGCGGGTGCATACGCCTTTTGTGGATGGTTTTTTAGCAAAAAACTATCCTGGACGTGAGGCAGAAATGTTTGAAAAACTATCAAAAACACAACCGATTGGGCGCATGGGTAAACCCGAAGAAATTGCTAACTTGGCGTTATTTTTATGCTCCGACGAAGCGGGTTTTATCACAGGTTGCGATTATCCGATTGATGGCGGATTTGTAAAATTAAATACTTAATTTGAGTTGGTTGTATGGGTAAATGATTAAATTGTTAATCAGCCATAAAGCCATACAACAATAAAACAATACAAATAATGAAACTTTTACGCTTTGGCGAATTTGAAAATGAAAAACCAGCTGTTGAACGCTCAAACGGTAAACGCATTGATGTCTCTGCTTTTGGGGAAGACTACACGGAAAAGTTCTTCGGTACTGAGGGGGTCGCTCGATTGGCAAAATGGTTGGAAAATGAAGCGGTAAATTGCCCCGAAGTGCCTACTGATGCACGCATCGGTTCGTGCATTGCCCGTCCTTCAAAAATCGTTT
>JAYTUR010000316.1:0-2129 GCA_043744475.1 Saprospiraceae bacterium
ATGATTTATCTTTTATTATGTCAAAGAACTAAAACTACAAATCTTTTTGTCGTTTGTGCTACCTAACTTTATGTCGTACAACAAACTTTCAAAGTTTCCTAACCGTTTGTATCTCCTAATAAACCTGAAACTCCGGTGACTTCATAATATGTTCCGCCAAACGGGTGACTGATTGTTGTGCATTATCCGCTTTGGCATCAAAATCATATTTCAAAATACGTTCACAATCCGATTGTAAATCTTTATCCACTGTAAAAACAAGACGGTCGGTTAAATCTTTGATGATGTCTTTATTATTAGTCAAAGCCGTATTCCAACGCAAAGCAGGGATTTTTATGTCCACATTTGTCTTTTCATCCATCGTATCCATCATCATCCCCATTTCTTCCGCTACTTTTTCTTGTTTGCGTCTTAGTTTTTCATTATCCAAAGATTTGTCACTTGCCAAAAGTGATACAAGACTCACCCGCAACAGCAATTTTTGAGAACTCAACCACGACCGTCCACCGTCCCAACCTTTGACATTCGGAGGATATAATAATTTCATGCCTTGTGCCATAAAATAAGGCTGCGTCGCACGAAGCGGTGGTACATCTAATTGATATTCATAGAGTAATTGCAACAAAAACGTTGTTGGGTCTTTGATTTTCATGCCTTGACTTTTGACAAAACGTTCGTCACGTACCAATTTTTCGAGTATGGGTTTCATCTCAAAATTAGCTTTGCGGAAAGCCTTTGTGTAATCCTCAATCAAAGTGGCAGACGGGTCATCGGTGACAAAATACTTTAGAAACTTAGTCATCAAACGTTCTCCCGCTTTTGGATGTTCAAAAATGATGTTGACCATATCATCTGCTTTCCAATTTCCTGTTTTGCCGAGATAGGTTTTATCGCCCCCGTCTTGCCAAAAACGGTAATATTGACCGCCATCATCACCAATATTTAAACCCGCCAAAGCCCGCGCACCTTCTTTGATATCCCCCTCAGTATAATTGCCAACTCCGAGTGTGAAAAGTTCTAAAAGTTCACGACTGAGGTTTTCATTAGGCGTTTTAGCTTTGTTTTGGGTGTTATCAAGGTAAGCCAACATCGCATTATCGTACAAAATACGTAGCGTCAATTCCTTATAATTGCCAAAAGCCATTTCGCGCAGCAAATTGTTTTGCTGAAACATAGCGTAAGAAACTTTGACCTTTTGCATATCCGAAACAAAGTGGTTGTGCCAAAACAACACCATTTTTTCACGCAAAGGGAATTCATCGGCATACATTTTATCAAGCCAAACGTGTGAGATACCTACGGAGCGTACACGTTCAGTGACCGCAAATTTCTTCTTGCCATCCTCACTCATTTGGCGAATTTTACGCAATTCATCTCGTGTGCGCGGCGCATCGGCGAGGAATTTTGGCTCTTCTATACTGAGGGGTGTCTCAAAACTCTTTTTTAAGAAATTTTCGACACCGAGACGGCTGATGGTTTCGGCTTGTGCATTCGTAAAGCCTAAGCGTTGACTCAAAAAAAAGGCTTCTTTCATGTTCTGATTTTCTTTAAAAAACGATGATTTTAATGATTCATGTTTTAGTATGACCTTCTGATGTTCTGAAAGGTTTAAATGCCTTTTTTTTAAAATGCTTTGTAAAAATAGGGTAACGAATGTGAAGTAAGTGGTCAAAGAGGTTGTCTCAAAAGAAAAAAATAGTCTTATTTAGCCAAAATAATGTTTGGTATTATTTCAACATAGATTTACGAAATTTTTAAAATTTCGTAAATCTGCGTTAATTTCCAAATGATATTTGGACTAAAAATAAACTCTTGCTTTTTGAGACAGCTTCTTTGACCACATTATTATTTGTACTTTGCTGTCTGTATTTTTTATGCTTTTTGTTATCAAATTGACAATCACTCTTTGATTTTTTTGATAAATCTTTAATTTTTATCCAAAATCTGAACATTCATTATCAATAATAGACAAATTCGTAAATAAAAAAAATAGCATACAATTAGTAATTTTATGGAAATTAAAAACGATAAAGTAAAGATTGATTTTAAAAGACTTGAATAAATTTCTCTTTTAAATATAAATGACCCCTCAGTATAAACCCAAAAAGTCTTGCGAACCCAACGTTTTG
>JAYTUR010000317.1:0-2126 GCA_043744475.1 Saprospiraceae bacterium
GACACAATGCAATGGCGCTGACTCAAACTAAGTGCATTACTCATTCTTGATTGATTTAACAATGATGTCAAAGAACTAAAAAATACACGTAACTTTAAAACGTTTGAACTACCTAAGTTTAGTTCGCACAACAAGGTTCCTAAACATAAGAAACATAAGAGTCAAACATGAAAGTTGTTGTCTTACTAAAAAATGTATTTCAAATTCAGACCACCAAAATAATTGACTTTGTTCGGTGCAGGCAAATACGCATCAGGCAATTGATTGGAAAAAACCATTTGATAATATTGCGTACCTGTCAAGTTGATGATGCCAAAATAAGCATCGAGTCCCCAATGTTCGGCTAATGTTTTTTGAAAACCGAGTTTTGCATTCATCACATCATAAGCCGCCGTTTTGTTCGTATTATCAGACGTGAAATACATCGAATCGCGGTGCATAAAAGTCAAATTGCCATAAAGACCAGCGTTTGTTCTCACATCTAAACCGATATTGGCGGTGAGTGGTGGCACACCAACAACTGTTTTACCGCTAAAATCCACTTCTGAAATACCTGTTTTAGCTGAATTTAATTGTTGAAATTTGAAATCCTCATACTTAAAATTAGAATATGCCAAATTCGCAAACGGCTTGATGGCACTGACAAAACCTGTTGACGATTCGTAAGCCGTGTATTTCAACAAAACTTCCAAACCTTTATTGTTTTGCGTACCACCGTTGGCAACATACGTGTAAGAAGTAGCCGTATTTGTCGTATTTGGCACAGCCACAACCGTCATTTTGTTAGAAAAAATAGCATTAAACAAAGCGACTTGGAAATTTAATTTGTCTTTGAAGAACGAACCTTTTGTACCAATCTCGTATTGGTTGCCAATTTCAGGTTTCAAATTTGTGTTCAAAGCACCTGTTACAGGGATGAAAAAGTAGGAACTAACGGGCGCTTTATAGCCTTTGCTATACGATGCGTAAACCGAAAGTTGTTTATTAAACACCTTATTGACAGCTAAATGAGGTGAAACCATGCCGTCATACGACGTTTTATACTGAGGGGGTGTCAAACGTTGCGACTTACTTGGGTTGTTGTTACTTGCCACAAAAAAACGGTCATTCAATTCAATACCCATCGAGCTTGAACCAATACCCGCCGTCAAAGACAAGTCAGAAGGCAACGCCAAAGTCCATTCAGTAAACAATGAAGCCGTTTGAGAAATCGTATATTGATTGCTCCGCAACGTGCCGATGATGTTGTAACCCGTTAGATTAAAACTGTCTTTTACCATTGGATAACCCAAAGTTTGAGCGTTTTGGCGTTGCGCTTCAACACCTGTTATACCGGATAGACTCACTTTATCAGTCAAATCAAATTTAGTTTCAAAAGTTGAACGTACACCGTAATTGAGGGGCAACTTATCCGTCCAACCACCTGCTGAACTCACATTACTGCTGACGGCAGAGCCAAAAACAGCCGTTGTGTTAGAAAAATGCTCGTTGAAACGATAAACATGGCTCAAACCACCTCTGAAACTGATGACAGTTGAGTGGGCATTGTTAGCGATGTAAGCAGGGTTACCAAAATAATCAAATGATTTATATTGAGCAATTGTCAACTCCCCATTACGTTCCTCGTAGCTGTCGCTGTATCCCAAATAGGTACTGATGGTTTGCTTATTATTGATTTGAAAATCGCCTAAAACATTCACAAAATCCTTGTGCGAAGCTGTGTGGGGCATAAAACCATCGTATTGTTGCTTACCGTAATTGACTAAAATAGATGATTTTTCACCACCGATTGATAGACTCGTTGTGAAGCGACGCAAACCATAACTACCGAACATGGCTTCTTGCCCGATTGACGTTTTGCCTTTTTCTGCTTTCACAGTACCCAAATTGACAACGCCTGCAATGGCTAAACCGTAGAGCGAACCCGCAGGACCTTTTACGATTTCGACATTGCCGATTGAGCCAAAGTCAATGTCGTCCATCAACGTAATACCTTCTGCATCAGTGATTAAAATATTATTCAAATAAACTTTTGAGCCTTGACCATCGAAATTACTGTTTACACCATTCGTACCACGTGCGCCATTGCCATAACCTCTGATATTGAAAGATTGACCCGCAGAGAC
>JAYTUR010000318.1:0-8164 GCA_043744475.1 Saprospiraceae bacterium
AGAAAAAAATTCTTGATTTATCTGTTATGTCAAAGAACTAAAACCACAAATCTTTTTGTCGTTTGTTATACCTAACTTTATGTCGTACAACAACTTTCCAAAAGGTGTACCCGACAGTTAAGGCTTGAAGAGCCGCTTAGTTTTTTAAAAAAATATGTATAAATATTTGATAATCAATACTCTATGTTACGTATTCACAAAGAAGGTTATTTAATGATTGGTGGCGTATTCTGTGTTTTAGCCGTCATCAATGGCATCGTTATGTGGTTGGCTAATCCTTATGTTTTGGGCTTTACCCTGTTTGCATCACTTGTTTTTTTCGTACTCGTGGTTCAATTTTTCAGAAACCCTAAACGTGAAATTCCCATTTTAGACGACAAACTCGTTTACGCACCCGCCGATGGAAAAATTGTTGTCATCGAAGAAACGAACGAAGACGAATATTTTCATGACCGCCGCATTCAAGTGTCTATTTTCATGTCACCACTCAATGTCCACGTCAATCGCAACCCGATTAGCGGTTTGGTCAAGTATTTTCGCTACCATGAAGGCAAATACCTCGTAGCATGGCATCCAAAAAGTTCAACTGAAAATGAGCGTACAACCACTGTTATTGACAGCGGCAGACATCAGATTCTGTTCCGTCAAATTGCTGGGGCAGTTGCTCGCCGCATCTGCGCTTATGTCAAGGAAGGTGAACAAGTTTGGCAAGGTAAAGACATGGGTTTCATCAAATTTGGCTCACGCGTTGATGTCTTTTTACCACTTGACGCAGAGATTTTAGTCTCAATTGATGAAATTTCAAAAGGCAATCAAACCGTTTTAGCACGTCTTAAATAGTTGATAATGGATAGTTGATAATGGATAATTAAAAACTATCCATTATACACTATCCTTTAACCATTTGAAAAAAAATGAACTTCGACCACATTCTAACAGTCACATTCACACTGTTTGCCATCATAGATATGTTGGGCAATATTCCTATTTTGATTTCGCTACGCGAAAAAATAGGCGATATCGAGGCATGGAAAGCGGCACTCGTGTCGGGTGCATTGATGATCCTATTTCTATTTTTGGGAGACCGATTTTTAGGCGTTTTAGGCGTGGATTTACCGTCATTTGCTTTAGCAGGTTCTATTCTGATATTTATTATGGGGCTCGAAATGACCTTAGGCATTGATATTTTTAAGTCAGAAATGGAGGGCAATACAGGCAGCATTGTCCCCGTTGCTTTCCCATTAATCGCCGGTTCAGGTACTCTAACGACCATCATGTCCTTGAAAACACAGTTTGACGATTGGACGATTCTTATAGGCATTTTGCTCAATTTAGGCTTTATTTACTTAGTTATTAAACTGCTTAACCCTCTTGAAAGATTATTGGGTAAAGGTGGATTATTGGTTATTCGCAAGTTTATGGGCGTTATATTATTAGCGATTGCAGTCAAAATTTTTAAGACTAATTTATAAGTGAGTTAAGTATTGAGTAGTAATATAGAGTATTGAGACTGACCCTAAGTTATTGAAAATGAATTCATTGTAAGTCTCAATACACACGACTATTTTCTCAATACTACTTAAAAACTAAACCGCAACTGTACCTTAACATCTGTCCTTTTATTACCTTCAATTTTATCAAATCCACTCCCAAAACTGTTCTGATTGACCAAACGCGTCCGTGCAAAACGGGCTTCCAAATAGGCATTTTTCATAAATTTATAACTGGCATTGACATAAAAACGCGTACCGCGATAGTAGTAGGGTAGGACAGTGAAACTGTATTGCACATCGTTTTCAAATCCATAAATTGCTGTATCATAATCTTTTGTATCAAAAAAAGCCAATCGGGTTGTAAATTTTAACCCCCTCAGTATAGATGCCATTTTTGGCAATTCGATGGGCAAATCATTAAGCGAAACAATAGCATCTTGCCAAACCATAAAGCCCTTTTTTAAGCCTTTATCATCTTCAAAAAACGACCATTCTAAGCGATTCCGTAATTCTAAATTCTTTGATAAACGATTGTTGAAATGCAAACGGACTTGAGTTCGCGTTTTATCAACAATAGTATTGGTCTTTTCAAAGTTAGGTCTATCCGTTTTATTCTCCTGTTTTGTTTTTACACGCATTTGCAGATACCCCTCAGTAGTGCGGCGGCGATATTGTATTTTTCCAAAAAACTCCTGCCCATGCGAAGGGGCATCAACCCGAAAACGCCACCATTGATGTTGCCAAAAATCGGCGTAAGTACTGATTGTCCATGTCCGATTGGGTTTGTATTCTATGCCCAAATAAACGCCTTTTTCGTCTTGTGGACGGCTTGATTCCGCAAACGGTTGTGCTTGTAAGGTTTGATATTTTAATGAAAAAAAACGTTGTAAAATACTGATAGACAAACGTTTATCAAGCCCTATGAGTAAACCATTGAGTGTAGCAAAACCGCCATTGCCACTCATCGCTGTTTCGCCAAAGGCATGAATGTTTTTATACGTTTTTTTATAATCCGTTGAAAAATTCAAAAGCCGTTTCCCTTTAAAAACATAAAAATTATAAGGTTCATCACGAGGCTCAATACGTCCATCAAATTGATTAAAAACTGTATTTAAGGCTATATAACCCGTTTTCATCGTTGTTTTTAGGCTACCACCGATTGTAAAAAGTCCCATTGCGTTTTGGTCAGCTCGTTCCGTTGCTGTACGGTGCATACCCGTAAATTGTAAAGCACTGACGACGGATTCGTTGTCAAGGCTGTCAAAACGTAGAGTATTGGCATCGCGTTGTCGTTTAGAAATAAAAAAGACCCCCTCAGTATTTTGGCTAATTTTAGCTTGAAAAGCTGCTCCGCGTAGGAAGTTAATTTCATTCGATGAGGTGTATTGTCGCAGAGGTAAATTACTTTTTTCAATACTCATCACCAAAGAACTTTTGCCCAGCGCAAAACCATTTTGATGCACCAATCCTTGTCCAATGGAAACCGAATAGTCACCTAAAATAATGGTTTTAAATATTTTATGAACATTAGAAATTCTAAAATGAAAACTGGCAAAGTCAAATACCGATTTTCCAAAAGGCTCACCTGCATCTTTCTCAAAGGTAAAGCCATAACTCAAACGGCTGCCAAACGAGTAACGATAGCGGGTATAAATGCGATTGGCATCGCCCAAATACCCCCCCTCAGTATTGGCGCGTTTATACCCTTCTGCTCGTTCAAGGCGGTGTTCCCAACGGGTAAAAACATCGTTTTTACCTTTTTTGAACCAATCTTTCAAAGGTATGAAATAATCATTGAGGTCATTTTCGACGGTAATAAAAGGTAGGATTTTATGGATGGTGCTCAAATCAAGGACGCTTTGCAATTCAAATAAGGTTAAATAATGTCCATATTTTTCTCGATGTACTATGATAGCCGCTATTTGTTCACCTGATAAAAGGCGCAATTGTTCAAATTGAGCTGTTGAAGCATAGTTTATACTGAGGGGGTGTCGAATGAAGTCAGCGAGGTGTTCAAACTCTGTGTCATAGTCAAATGAGACATCATCGTTTGACGAAACGGCATTTTCGATAGCGTCTTGATAACTATATGTAAGTGAATCTGTGGACGTTTGAGAGAATGCGATTTGACAATAGCATATCAAAACGCAGAGATAGGGGGTGCATTTTCTCATAATGTTGTGCTGTTTTCGTAAGGCTACAAGCCTATCATGTTGTATGTTTAACTAAAAAATAGTTGTTTAATTGTGTTATTGCTTTTTAAGGTTTTGCCTTGTTTTTTTTACTAAGTCCAAAGGAACGCTTATTAGATTAGCGATAGATTCGTCATCAAAATCAGTTTTGATGATTAAACTTTCGATGCTTTCGATTTTACCTTCAGCTATGCCTTTGGCTTTACCTTCGGCTATGCCCTCCATGTAAAGAGGGTCTTCAGAAATGTCTATTAGTTTAAAAATATTTGTCATGATTGTATCAATTATAGGTTGCAATTTACGAACATTTGATAAAACCCGCAATTGGGTAAAGTATTTTTCTTTTTCGATATTGGTTTTTGATAATTCTTTGATTCTATTTGTAATTTTTTTACTGACAGTTTCTGGTGCATCATCATGAAAATGGGCTAATATGGACAAGACGACCGTTTCTGCATTGTCGGCTTCTAAAAATGTATCATAAGGTATGTTTTTGAGAATAATGACATTATAACGAAAATGTAAAGATTCCGTTTCCCATAAACCTGTAATGTATTTCGGGTCTTCACTACCCAAATAAATGACGAACTGAATTGTTTCAGGCGTTTTTTTCTTGCGTTTTTGCATGATATAGTATTCGCAAAGGCGACAGTTGATAGCATATTCGTCTTTGAGATGCAATTCAGCATGAAGGATTTTTTGAGTACCATCACGTAACCATACATGCGAAAGTATATCAGGGTCATACTCTTTCGTATGCTGCATTTTTGTTTGTAATGGCGTTGCTTTGATTATTTGTAGCCCACCAATATCTTGAATAATGGTTTTTAAAGACTTGTCAAAGTTCTCTTTTAAGATTTTGTCGTACATGCTACCAAGACGAGAAGCCCCTTCTTGAGGTGTTGTTTTGGGTTTTTGTCTTGACGTTTTGGGTGTTTGTCGTGATTTTGCCATAAATTTTTCTCCAAAAAAAATTGTAATAGTTCTGTTTTCCTCCTTTCAGAAACAAAATTGCAGAAAAATATTCAACAATGATACGGGCAAGTTTTAATATTTATTTTCCATATAATAGTTTTTAAAAAATTAAAGTTGGTAAAATTGAATTTTACGAAATAAAGGCATTAAGTTTAATTATCAAACTAAGCCATTACTCAGTTTTCAAATAATCATCTCACCTTTGTACCATCAGAAAAGCACGACGAGATGCGCATAAGTTGTTGCTTCTTACTTTCCAATTATCAAACATTTTTTTAATTACGGAGTCTTGTTCGCAGTAGCAAATGCGAACATTTTATTTCACAGCTAAAAGCCAAGTTTATTATGAACATTAAAGTCACTCTCAAAAGTATGGCTATAGTAGCCACTTTGTTTACAACGAATCTTCTTGCACAAGATGCAGGAAAAAAAGCAGAAGCACCGTTGACAATTTCAGGTCAGGTAGATGCTTACTATCGTGCAACAAGCAATAAAATTAACGGCTCTAAAACATCATATACCCTTCAAAATGGTGGTATTGGTTTGGGTATGGCAAATATTGCTATTGCAAAAGACAATGGTAAAATCGGCTTTGTGGCTGATTTGATGTTTGGCACACGGGCAGAAGAAACAAACTATGCTTACACGGGTAGTACGTCTTTTATCAAACAACTTTATATTACCTACAAACCGACTGATAAGTTGAAGTTTACAGCAGGTAATTTCATGACTTTTGTGGGTTATGAGTTGGTTGAAGCGTCGAACAACTTGAACTACTCGATGTCTTATAACTACACAAACGGACCTTTCTTTCATACTGGATTGAAAATGGACATTGCTTTCACCGATAAATTTGCGGGTATGATTGGTATTTTCAACCAAACGGACAGCAAAGGTTTTTATGGTTTGAAAGGCGGTTATGAGTATTTAGATACCAAAAAGAAGATGGTTGGCGCACAATTATCGTACGCAAGTGGACCGTTTAAAATCTATGTGAACGGTTTGACAGGTAAAAGTGCAGACACGACGACCAATACAACTTTTGACATCACAACAAGCTATCAAGTAACTGAGAAATTTGGTGCGGGACTCAATTTTTTAGCATTGTCGGCCAAGAAAGAAGGTAAAACACAATCGTTTAACGGTACGGCTTTATACTTGAACTATGCTTTCTCACCAGGGTTTACGCTGGCAGCTCGTGGTGAGTTGATTAATGACAAAGATGGTTTTAAATATGGTGCGTCTGATAATACGATAACAGCCTTTACATTGTCGGGTAATATCAAGATTGATGCTTTCACAATTGTTCCTGAATTACGTTTTGATTCTGCTAAAAAGAATATTTGGGTAGATGACAAAGGTAAAACACAAAAAGGCGAAACGTCATTCATTCTTGCGGCGATTTACAAATTCTAAATGTGATATTTTACCCTCCGATTACTGAGGGGGCAAAATATTTCTTTCATCTATAGGTAATTAGGTATTACAAAAAACGAGCGGTCGTGAGACTGGAAAGACTCCTGTTTCAGAAGTCTCATTGCCGCTCTTTTTTCGTAGCAAAGCGAGCTGATTGAGAATTAAGTATATATGAGCAAAAAACTCAAAACAATACAATTGTTTTGAGTTTTTTACCAATATGCACCTTGTTTCAAGAAAATATCCTTAAATTTGTGGCAACTTCCTATAAAATGATGAATATTAGGTCAGAACCTACGTCTTTTTCACATTTCTACAATGCTATACTGAGGGGTCTAACTCGGACGGTCATTATAGCCGCTTCGACGGAACTTTGCAAGGGTTTGATGCTCGCGCAGGGTTTATTTAATTATTAGATATTTTAATATTGCAATCTTTTTTTGAAAAACTTAAAAATCATTTTTTTATCAAATTTTTAATATTTTAACTCATGAGTCTTTCCAGATTTAATGCTTTAGACACGATTTCGAGCCGTTATGATGACATGGAATATGTTGACATGCCAGCGGAGAAAATCAAGGATTTCTACGGTGAACTAGTATTTAACGATGCTGCTATGAAGCAGTATTTAGATGAAGCTTCTTATTTGAGCGTCAAAGCGGCTATTCAAGCGGGCACTAAGCTGAACCGTGAAGTGGCGGCTGTTGTTGCCAATGCGATGATGGCTTGGGCGCAAGAAAAAGGGACGACGCATTTTACACACTGGTTCCAACCTTGGACTGGCAAAACAGCGGAAAAGCATGACTCGTTTTTCAGTTTGACACCCGATGGCAAAGTCATCGAGGAGTTTACTGCCGATTCGCTTGTTCAACAAGAGCCAGACGGTTCTTCTTTCCCTTCAGGTGGTATGCGTGCAACTTTCGAAGCGCGTGGTTACACAGCTTGGGACCCATCTTCACCTGCTTTCATTTTTGATGCGGGTGCGGGCAAAACGCTTTGTATTCCAACGGTTTTCATCACTTATACAGGTGATGCGATGGACTATAAATTGCCATTATTGAAATCTCAAGATTACCTCAATAAAGCAGCTGTGCCTGTCGCTCAATTGTTTGACAAGGCAGCAACTAAGGTTTCGGCTACTTTGGGTTGGGAACAAGAGTTCTTCGTCATTGACGAAGCACTTTGCAATTTGCGCCCTGACTTACTTTTGACAGGTCGTACTTTGGTCGGTAAATTACCTGCCAAACACCAAAACTTAGAAGACCATTATTTTGGTTCTATTCCTGAGCGTATTTATGCGTTCATGCGTGACCTCGAAACAGAGGCACACAAATTAGGCATTCCACTCCGTACACGTCACAACGAGGTCGGTCCTGCTCAATACGAATTTGCACCAATGTTTGAAGAAATCAACGTTGCTGTTGACCACAACAACTTGTTGATGGACTTAATGGATCGTATTTCACGTCGCCACAAATTGGTTGTCTTGTTGCACGAAAAACCATTCGCTGGTGTAAACGGTTCTGGTAAGCACAATAACTGGTCAATCGCAACGAACACAGGCAAAAACCTGTTAGCACCAGGTAAAGAGCCTGGCAAAAACTTGATGTTCTTGACGTTTTTTGTCAATACGATTCGTGCAGTTTATGAACATGCAGATTTTATTCGTGCATCAATCGCAACAGCTAATAATGACCACCGTCTGGGTGCAAATGAAGCACCTCCGGCTATCATTTCAGCTTTCTTAGGCGGTACAATGGACAAATTGTTAAACGATTTAGAGAAAAAAGGCACTTCAAGTGAGTCTGGTGTTAAAGAAGCACTTGACTTAGTTGGCAAAATTCCTTTCCTCGAAAAAGATACAACTGACCGTAACCGTACTTCTCCGTTTGCATTCACGGGCAACAAATTTGAGATTCGTGCAGTCGGTTCTTCTCAAAACTGCGGTGGTCCGATGACTGTTATGAATACGATTGTGGCAGCACAACTCGAAAAATTCAAAGCAGAAGTTGACAAACTTATGGCAGCCGGTAAAGAACAAGACGAGGCTATCATTTCTGTTTTGGTTCGCTACATCAAAGAATCTAA
>JAYTUR010000319.1:0-2120 GCA_043744475.1 Saprospiraceae bacterium
CAAGGTAAGCCGTTCCGTGTATAGAACTCGTGACCCATGAACTTAAAAATGTGAAAGCTGTTGCGCTGCATAAGCCCACGAATCCAGTGCTCGCTACTAAAAGTAGCATCCGAAGAGCGGTAGAGGTTTTTCTCATAGCGAAAAAAGTGAAGTTGCTCAAAAAATCGGTTTCAAATAATTGCAATACAGCTCATTATAGATAAACATTCGTTAATATTTTTTTCCAAAATACTGTTCTAAATTATGGAAAAAACAAAAACATTGTGACTTTAAATCCTATATCGCAAAAAATAAAAGTGAAACTATCTAATGATTAAATGTTCAAAAGAGGGAATCCTATATATTAAAAACAAAAACGCTGCCAAAATCAATGATTTTATATTATCAGGCTTCTACGGTTTCAATTTTTGACATAAAAGAAGAAATAAGGTGAGTTTATATTGTTTCTATTTGATTTTTTAATTGTGATGCAACTTTCCGTAAGTTAAAAACCTTACGGAAAGCGCCTAACACATTCAATATCATTTAACTACATCATCACGATGTTTTGAGTATGCCTTCGTATAATCTTTTTTCTTAGCACAATGCGATGCCACAAACTCAATACCTTGCATAATATGACGCGTATAAATAGGCTCACTGTAATCTTTTTTATCATGCCCCAACGTCGTTATCCAAGCCAAGCCACCATCAAAAAAGTTGTGCCAAGCCGCTGGATAATAGTCCGCAAAAGAACCCATGTTCTTTTTGACATTTTCTGTACCTTTTTCATCTGTTTTCAAGGTTGCGACATCTTGCACCATAAAAGTATGGATGCCGGGATACATTTCTTTTTCAAAGTAACATTCATCTTCTCTCACCCAATCCACAGGCAGCCCTTTTACTGAGGGATGCCGTTTGTCAATAATTTTGACCGTATATTTTTGAAAATTGGCATGCCACGAAAACGAAGCACCCATAAATTGCTTGAACCATTTCCAATTTCGTTCCGTCCCCACAACCGAATGCACGCCGACGAATCCGCCACCCGCTTCGATGTATTGCCGAAAAACCAACCGTTGTTCATCGGTATCAAACACATCGTTATTGGTACTCGTAAAGACCATTAAATCGTATTTTTCTAAGTTTTCCCTTGTAAATAGGGATGGGTCTGCCGTCGTATCTACTTTAAAGCCTTGCGTTTTGCCTAAATTTTGGATACAAGCCACCGCCGAAGGTATGTTGTCATGCACATAACCTTTGCCGTTTTTGCTATATACTAGTACGTGTAGTTTTTTCCAATCAACCTTTTTAGGTGTTTGAGAAAAAATAGGATTGCTGAAAGCAGCAAAAAAGCAAGTGAGTAGAATGGGAAGGATGCGGTTTTTCATAAGTGGCTGATTTTATAATATTTACGAACTTGACGCAAGTTAAAAAACTTGCGACAAGTTGTATAAAATTCAAAAATCATTTTTACCATCAAAGCTGCTGCCCCTTCATCGCCACCATAATATTCGCATCTAAAGCCCGATGCGCAAACGGTTCAGTATAAACATTCAAGTTCGCCATAGCGGCATTAATCGCATCTTTATCGTCACCATCAACCGTTGCACGAAGTTGTTCAGTCAGTTGTTTAGTCATGTCTATTTCTTCTTCCGACAAAATCGCCGCATTTTGAACGATGAATTTTTCAGCTGCCAGAATAACATTATTCGCTTCATTACGCGCTTCCAACAGTGCGCGTGCCTTCATATCCGACTCCGCATTTTGGATAGAATCAATCAACATCAACGCCATTTCCTCCTCTGACAAGCCATAACTTGACTTCATCGTGACCTCTTGCTCTACATTTGAGCGCAATTCCTTCGCTTTTACCCTCAAAATGCCGTCTGCATCAAGGTAAAATGCAATATCTATTTTCGGCAAACCAGCAGGCATCGGCGGGATGCCCCTCAGTACAAACTCACCTAATTTGCGGTTGTGTTGCACCAAATCCCGTTCGCCTTGATACACAGCGACTTTCAAGTTTTTTTGACCGTCCACACTCGTCGTGTATTGGCGTGCTGCCTTTGTTGGAATTTTGGAATTACGGGCAATAATTACGTCCATCAAACCGCCCACTGTTTCAATACCCAAAGACA
>JAYTUR010000320.1:0-8140 GCA_043744475.1 Saprospiraceae bacterium
GTTTGTTTATCGGCTTTGAAATCGCCGTCTGTATCTTCTAAGATAATGAGTTTGTCATTTGGCTTGGCATCACCCACTTTGTAATGCGGATAAGTCGGCATACAAGCGACCCACAACCTACCTTTATTGTCAAAAGATATTTGCGAAGGATTGGCTAAATCGGGAAATTCCTTTTCAGAAGCAAACAACGCTATTTTAAAACCGGGTGCCATCGTAAATTTATTCAGCGCCTCTTCACCATATAAATAAGGTATATCTTCTCCCATTTTAAAATTGGTTTCGACTGGTTTTAAAATCAATGTTTTAGAATCTGCCAAAGCCAAATCGTAGGGTTTATTATTGCATAAGCTCCATATTGCTGTATCCCGATTGGCAGTCATTTGGCGGATTTTTATTACTTCGTCAGGGTAATTATCAGGACCAAAAGGTCTAAACCTTCTACCATAAACGTGCACGCCATTCGGTATTTTATAGTCGTTGTGCCAAAACCAATCTTTATCTAAAACGGCTTTTAATACCGCATTTTTATCTAAATTAGCATCAGCACTTTTCGTTTCAAAAAGATTATCAGCCAATAAGTTAGCAAATTTTTGATACCCCTCAGTATTCAATTGGCAGCCATCAATAGTCAGTTGCTCACCTGTTTCAAACCATTTTTTAGAAGGCTCAAAAGCATCTAAAAATAGGATGTTGTATTTTGCAGACACCTCTTTTATGGCTTTTGTATAGAGTTCAAGGTTTTTATTTTCAGTCACACCATTGGGCAAATCAAATTTATCAGATAAATTTTGAAAGGCAATCGGCGACACCAACGCCAATTGAGGAGCCGCCACGCCATTGTATTTTTGCGCCAAAGTATGTTGTACAAATGCTTCCAATTCTCCTTTAAATCGAGCCAAACCGTCCACCCCTGCAAAGGACTCGCTGTATCCAAAAAATGCTAAAACCACATCGGTTTTCAAATTTGTGAGCCACTCATCGGGTTTCGGAAAAACGCCTTCATTGCCAGAGGGTTTTGCATATTCAGTCTGAAATTTTTCAGCCCCTGGAAAAGCCCACGAATCATTTCTCGCAGAGTGCGGTCTAAAACCAGGCGTATCGCCACCATCGCACATATTGCGGATAAACAACGCCAATGTCGGAAATCGAAGGTGCAATTCGGTATCAAAAAAGCCATAGTTCATCATGCGTGAACCCAAGTTGCCGCCTATCAATGATATGTGTGTGCCTTTCGACAATTGTATTTTTTTAGGCGCTATGTACATAAACGCTGTAATAATCACAAGCGTTATCGCTGAAAATGCGGATAGTAGAATCCACGATTGTTTGATTCTTTTCATTGTTTAGTTTTTTTGAATAAAAATAGTCAAAATACTGCGAGGGTGTTTAATTTCGGATTTCGGAAAATACCGTTCTCGCTCCAAAATCCGAAATATACTGAGGGGGTGCTTATTTCATCCTATTAAAAACACTTTCTAATTCTGGTTCTCTTCCATTTAAAATAGCCAATACATTTTTCACTGTTGACACACACATTCTAGTGTAAGTAGTGGCGGTTAAGCTGCCAACATGAGCCGTTATGAGTGCTTTGGGGTGAGACAATAAAGGATTATTAGCATTTGGTGGTTCGGTGGTCAAAACATCAGCACCGAAGCCTGCTATTATTTTATTTTGCAGGGCTTGAAAGAGAGCTTCTTCGTCAATGATAATGCCGCGTGCCGTATTAATCAAAATAGCCGTCGGTTTCATCAAAGATAAGGCTTTTGCATCAATCAATAATTTAGTGTCGTCAACTAAGGGCAAATGAAGCGTGATAATGTCAGCTTGATTCAATAACTCTTCAAAAGGTAAGTATTTATAAGGCACATTATGCTTATTTTTACCCCAATAAACGACGTTCATGCCGAGGGCTTCCGCTATTTTAGCCACTTTTTTACCAATATTACCTAAGCCTAAAATGCCCAATGTTTTGCCATTGAGTTCATCGCCTTCAAATTGATTCCTCCAATTCCAGTTGTCCGCTTTGACTTCATTAATGGATTGATAGAGATTGCGTTGCAAAGTCAGTATCAGTGAAATTGTATGTTCAGCAATAGTCGCCGCATTTGAACCTGGGGCATTGACAACCATTATATTGCGAGCTGTTGCTTCTTTTACATCCACATTATCCAGGCCAACTCCACAACGCGCTGCCACTTTCAAGTTCGGGCAAGCCGCCATTAATTGCTTATTGACTTGACCTTTGCCGCGAGTAATGACTGCATCAATATCGTTTTCAACCAATATTTTACTCAATGGTTTATCGCTGTATGCAGTTAAAATATAGACAATCGGGTCGTCTGCCAAGAGTTGAAACGCTTCATCTGCAATGGTTTCTAAAAGGAGTACGTTTTTTTTCATCATTTCCCGTGGTATAAAGTGGCATTTTTTGATTTATATCCTCTAAAATCATTGCGACCAGACACGTAAATGCCCGCTTGATACAACTCATCTTCAAAAATGGCAGGGTCAATATAGCTGCCTGGAAGCGATGACAATTCCACCAAATTGCCTGAAGGGTCACGGACAAACATCTGAATTGCGCCATCGGGCAATTGCCGAACTTTGCCCCACGGCGACGTATCAACAACACCTAATGCTTTCATTCTAAAAAAGATAGCATTGATGTCATCTACTTGTACGCAGACGTGCCCACGGAAAGAATAGACATCGTCCCACTCTGTGAGGTGCAGTTGTTGTTCTTCATTGAACTTGAAAAATGCCGTTGGGTAATCAAATAAAAAAGCAGGAATGGGTTCAAGACCCAATTCATGCTCAAAAAACTCACATGCCTTTTCAAGATTGCTGACCACTAAGGCGACGTGGTTTATTTTTACTGCTCTTGCCATTGTTTACTATTTTTACTGGTTTTTAATATTAATGTTTTATTAGCTGAATATAAAATTCTACCCGCCTCCTGAAACGACACGCCGTAATCTTTACATTTTGATCTTAAAAGTTTCAAATATTTAATATCTCCGAACTCACGTTAAGATAAAGATTTATTTGTTTATCAATAGTATTTGGATATTTTAGTTGCTCTTTATAATGTAAATTATGTTTGTTATTGTGATTATATACCCAAAGCGCATCATTTGAGGGAGATATGGTTTCCCTGAATTTTATTTTCTCTCAAACGTAAAACCATATTTCCCTTTTATTTCTAAGGGTTTATTGGTTAGAATAATCCGCATCACTTTTCTACCTGCCCATTTCGTTTTAAAACTCGAATATTCCATGCCTTCCGTTGCCGTTTCTTCTTTTGTGACCGTCCATACTGAGGGGTCGTAGTTGAGTACCAATTGGGTGTTTTTAGCACCTGTGAGTTTGATTTTCCCTTGTTGGCTGTTGTCAATATCACAAATGGTCATAAAAACTTGTTTCAATGATGTCGGTTTTGATGTTAAAATATAATCATCGGATAGTTCGACTTGATTTTTAAGGCGATTAAGCGTCACCGTTCTGTTCCATGTTGCAATACCGGCTTCTTTGGGATAAGCGGCGGCAATATTCATTTGAAGGCTTGCTGCTTTGTCATTGATTTGGCATACAACATTTTGGGCTTCAAATTCACGCCCTGCCTTTTGTCCAACGCCATTGACTATCGGCAAATTGTGATGTTCCGATTGGGTAAACCAAAGGTCATAACGTTTTGATGAAAAAGTACGGGCGGTATAATTGCCTCTGCCTGCGTCAATAATCATCGGTTGTCCGTCGGCGTAAATGATAAAATCGCCGACATCGTTGTGGTTGTGGCTTTCGGCATTGTGTCCGCCGTGCGTTGCGAGGTAAAGCCCCTTGTCCGTTCGCGCCGCCATGACTTGAATATCGCTCACCCACGCGTCTTTGACAGGTTGGTATTTATCGCCTTTTTCAATTGTTTTAGCGGTTAGAATATTTTTAATGCGGCGCATCCGTTGATGTCCTGTGACGGCTGTATTCGGAAAAGTTTGGTACGCCCATTGACCAAACTGCACCATTTTTTCATCTTTCAAAGCCTTACCAAAACGGTACAACATCAAACCATCGGGTCGCAAAGTCGGGTCAGCATCGGCGAAATTGGTAAAATAATAGCCGTCAATATGCGCTTTATAGACATAAGAACCCATTTTTTGAATCAAAGGCACATCGAAAATATTGACTTTATCGTTTGTCGCTTTTTGCAGCAATTCCAAACAATCATAGGTGCTGCCACCTGCCGCAAACCAATAACTCGGTCCTTCGTCGCAGCCACCGTCTTCACCTAAGCCGTTGAGATATAAATCCAAGCTATTTATAGCGGTATAAAGCATTTGAGTGCGGCGATTTTCGTCCTTTTCAAGCAATAAAGTGCTCAAAATCCAATTCGACATAATCCATGGATTCCAGTTATTGACGGGTTTGGTTTTACTCATCCAACTGTACTTATCCGTTTTTTCGGGGTTCATCATAGCTGTAAAAAGGCGTTTATTGGTTTCAAAATACATCCGTTTGCGAATGAGTGGATTGATTTTATCCAATTTTTCACCGATAAAATAATCGGCTATTGCTATCACCGAAGCCGTTTCAGCCCCAAATAAATCAACAACAGGATTCTCGACATCGGGCAAACCTGTACCACTGATATGCGCAGGTACACCCCAAAAACTTTCTTCGCAAATAGACCAAATCCCGTTCAAAATAGCTTCTGTAAACCGCCCTTTGTCCTCTATGCTTTCCGCCAATATCAATTCGGTCAAGGCATTGCGTTTGCCGTAAGAGATTTTACCATGCCGTTCTCTATCGCCTGAACGTACAAAATCAAGAGAAACGGTCGCTGAAATGGGTTCAAATGTATATTTTAAGGCAGCGTCGCCACTGGCAATGATGTTTTTTATAATGCTATCAGGCAATGCCGCTTTCCATTCTGCCGCCGTTTTAGGATAAGGTTTCCATTGACTTTTAGGGATAATGGACGCTTTAACGGCATCAAGTGTATATTTTTTATTTAAAATATTGCGCTGTGTGACTTGTGCAAATGCGCCTATGCTAATGAGTAAGCATAAAACCAATAGTTGATTTTTCATAGATATTGTGTTGCTTAAATGAAGATGAATGTTAAAAATACTGAGGGGGTCATTCTAAAACTTAACCACCATGCTTTTCCCCGAATAAACGCCTTGCGGTAAATCCACTATAATCATTGTGTTATTGTTTTTATTATTAGGAAAACAGATAAAACCAACACCTGCCTTCGTATAAATACTCGGCAAAGTGATTAATATTTTACTTAACTGCCTTGATGGGTCGGCGACGGTTAGTTCTTTCACTTTATTGCCTTCCATTTTAAGCATCGCCATGCCTTGACTGTCCATTTTCACTTTTTGACCGTTGGCTATTTCGACTTCTCCTGCTTTGTAAAAAGCCAATTGAACAATGCCCAATTTACTGTTTTTCACACCTTGCAAATCTGCCGTATTTGACAAAATTTCAATATTGCGATTGTTCGCGCTTGTTTCTGCCAGTTGCTGTTCGGAAATATCAGGCACGACAATGTATTGATACCCAGGGCTTTTCTCCATCTTGCGTTTGCCGTGAATATCTGTTTCATTTATTTTATCGCCGTGATTGAACCACAACTTAAAAACATCCTCACTCACCAATTCTTTACTAATATTCTTTTGGTCTGTAATATCCGACCAACGTCCTGTTTCGGTCTGATTCGATATATTGATGGTGGTGGGTTCAGGGAAAATATAGCCTATTTTGTCTTGATATACCCATTTCACATTTTCCGCAACTCTATTTCCTTTGGGTAGGATTTTTTTCTGCCCATCTTGCAGCATACTCACGGCACTTCGCAACAAAACTTGATTGATTGTAGTGACAACGGGCAATGATTTTTTGGGTTTTATACCTGCACCCAAACAAACATACTCTTCATCAAAAAAGAACCACGACTTTTTCGCTTCGAGCATATCGTGCGGACTTTTAAAATCAAACGCCACTGCACCGTACAGACCATCGGTGACAGCCCCCACAAAATTGGTCAAGCCTTCTTTTTGAATGTCATCGGGACCAGGCAAATTTGGCTTTTGCATAATGGTCGTGCCTGATATTTTTTGCCAATCATACACCGCCCAAATATTATGATATTCATCGCCTTTTAGCATTAAATAATTTGTGCCGTCGGCTCTGTGGTGGGTTGTTTTGCCAGGCCCATTGTAAGGCTGTTCCATATTTTGGTTTCGGGTAGAAAACATCCTCACGCTGGTATAAAAATTAGGTCGTTGAAAAACAAAATGCTCGGTTTGCCAAAAGAATTTGGCGAAGGACAAAGCAGGTTTGGCTGTCCCTTTTCTCAATTTGATGATGTCTTCCAATTCCTTTTTTCTGTAATCCGTACTGATTAAAATCCGTTCAATTTCGAGTGTTCCTTTGGGTTGAAACGCTCCTTTTTTATTCGTAACATCTCGATTTCTTACGGCAACATCTTCATAAACACCATAGACTTGTTGCTTATAAATGCCATCCAAATAATAATCCACCAATAAGTTTATTTTTTCTTTTGAAAACTGGTATTTCGTACCCGCCACATAAGATGACCACTCGCCAAAAGCATTCGCAAATTTGCCATAACCATACGAATCTGTATTGTTAACACGGTCGGGGCGGTGGTGAAAACTGAAATCATGCTGAATACCCCGCTCGCCCGTTGAGAATTTCATTTCCCCCTCTATGATTCTTATAATGGAGTCAAAGGCTTTATCATTACCCATAAAAAGTAAGTTTTTAGCCAAAATACCCGCAATCACAATTCTATCGCCACTTGGGCGCGCACCTGAAGCATTCATATTGGCTCTACCAATCATCGGTTGCGCTTTTTCAACCAAGTCTTTTGGCAAATCGTCACCAATTGCCAACATGACGTTCATCAAATTTGTCGGTGTTGTTATTTGGTTGTCATGCCAATTGTCGCCCACAAAATCGTTTTTCACCCAAAAAGTCAAGCCATTGATGACAGCGTCTTTCACCTTTTTACTTTGATAAAAAGCAGAGGTTTTGGTTTTATAGGCTTTCGCAATATATGCCAAATCGCTCGTATGTCTTCCATGCGGAAAACTTGCCGTTCTGCTCAGGTCTGAATAATTGATGTCGTTAAAACTACCGTCATCCTTCATTTTTGACAAAATGGTTTCCACTTGACCATCATTGGGCTTACTGTTCAGCAACTCGGTAACAATCCGTTGCTTTATAATGCCCAAATCTTTGGATTGAGCATTGCCTAAATTAGAGAGAGCAAAAAACAGATATAATAAAAATGTTATTTTTTTCATTTTGCCGTTGCTTTTATTTCAAATTTCACTAAAAATTTATAACTGTTTACCCCCTAACCCCCAAGGGGAACTTGTGTTCGTTGAAATTAAGATTAGAACATTTTTTTAAGAAAAAGCTATTCTGTTAAATCACCCGTTCGGTAAATTCCCCTTGGGGTGAGGGGGTAAATTGTTACAAAAATTTTATCATAAATTACTCAAAAATAGGTTTTATACTGAGGGGGGTACATGATGTTTCGGAAACTTAAAATGCCAATTGATTAAAGGCTAACTGGTATGTTTCTGCATCAACTTTCTTTGCTAAATCCTCATAAATTGGATTTTTATAGGCTTTTGCTGCCATTTTTAAGATAGGAACAGTATTTTCATACGTCTTTTTCTTAATTTGTTGGTATGTCCAATTTTGTTCTTTTTTGATATATGGCACAAGCCAATCCACGCATTTGCCAATGCTTTTGCCATCCGTCGTTTCAAAATGCCAGAGGTCAATTTTGAGGTTTTCTGCCATGCGCGCAATCGTCATAAAGCCGTGTAAATTCATATTGGTATAACCCCACGACACCGTTCGCGCCAATTCAAACGGTTGACTGCCATCGGGCTTAAACTGACTCATAATGCGGCGTTTGGTGGTATCTATTTGTTTGCGTGCCAAATCGGGTTGGTCGGTAAAAAGGGCTAATGAGATGATTTGTGCATCGTAATGCGTACCATGATTGTTGTGTTCGTCAGCTTCATCTTGACCAATAGGGCTGTCCGTCAACCATTTTAAATAGTCTGACAACCAATTTTTTAAGCCCATTTCGTTG
>JAYTUR010000321.1:0-2106 GCA_043744475.1 Saprospiraceae bacterium
TATGATTTATCTTTTATTATGTCAAAGAACTAAAACTACAAATCTTTTTGTCGTTTGTGCTACCTAACTTTATGTCGTACAACAAACTTTAAAAGTTTCGGAAAGATTGGACGCAAAGAGTAAAATATTATTTCGTTTTTAATGTCCTTCTAAACCTTTCGAGACAGCCTCTCTTATCTGATGATTGATTAATATTAAGATTGTAAAGCCTTCGCCACACTGCCTTTCAACTTCGCAAGTCCGAGCGTGCAAGCTGCGGTGGCATCCATTTTCCAAACGTCTTCATTGAAAATCTCTAATGACAGTACAATAGGCGTGTTTTTGGCATTTAGCGTTTGTAAAATCTGATTCAAAGGCGCGACACCATCGCCGGGCATAACCCGCATCGCATCTGTCAACTTTGCATTATCATCTATGGCCGGATAATCATTCATGTGAAACACCTGAATTTTGCTGCCATTGACAAATTCCAAAGCATTAAAAGGCGAGCCACCTCTCACTAAATGGTAAACATCTGCTAAAATAATGGCTTCCGAGTGTCCCGTTTGAGAAGCAACCAAAAGCGTTTCGCCAAAAAGGTGCAGATTTTTGGAAAATCCCCACATCTCTAATTGAGGCAGAACGCCCATCTGTTTGCCCAATTCCAAGACTTTGACATAACGTTCAGCGGCTTTATAAAGGTTAAGACCGGGTTCGTTGGTCGCGCCAAAAGGGGGTGCGGCGATGCGTTTGCAACCAATTTGGGCAAGCATATCCATCTCTCTTTTTATTTGTTCTAATGCCGCATTCCGTTTTGTATCATCATCAACGACCCAAGCAGCAAATCCAATCGAATCTTCTATCCGAATGCCCAAATCATTTGCCAATTTGCGAATATCAGCCAGTTTACCACCGCCTTTGACGTAGGTTTCTAAGGTATTCATCCATATTTCAATGCCATCGAAGCCCACTTTGGCGGCCGTTTTGATTTCCCCAACCAATCCCAAATTCTGTTTTCGGATAGTGCTGGTGTTCAAACAATAAGTAAAATTGCTTTTTTTCTTTTTTGTCAAAGACGGCTGTGCATTTGATTCTAAAACAGACATGCCCGCTGCCGTCAAAAGTCCATTTTTAATTAAGTCTCTTCTATTCATTTTATGATTTTTATGATTGTCCTTATTCCTTTGTTACTATAATCTTCCGCAAGGTATAACCTTCTGCCTTCAAAAAATAAACACCTGCGCCTAAATTACCCACATCTAATATAATCCTTTGATTATGAACATCTTGAACTAACTTGACTGCTTGCCCAAGAACATTAAAAAGCGTTATTTTACTGAGCTTATATACCTTGTATGGTTCAATATATAAAGATATGCTTACCATTTAAGTCATTTAAGGTCATTTAAGGTCATTTAAGGCAAAAAATAAATGGCTATTTTAGTTTTACATGTTTCTAAAGCATTATCACGTCAAAAAAAAATGAGCGTAGTGCAAAAAGATTTAACCAGCTAACCTATTATCGCATTATTTTTTTTTGATTCTGTAATAAACTTACAAATCAATTATTTACATTTGCCTAATTGTCTTAATGAAAAAACAGCACGAATGAAAACATAACGTCTTCGTTTCTATCAATATCATACACTTACGCCCCCCTCAGTATTATTTGCACTTAATGCGCAAATTTGCTTAAAACTGATACATCAAAGATTAAGAAACATATCATAAGAGGCTGTTTAACATCATTTTATTCTCAAAGCACATTAATTTTTCCTAAATGACCAACATCCTCATCATCACCGCCAATGACCCCAACGACCGCCTCAATATGCTCGCGCAGGAAGGCAAGGACATTCAGCGGTTGCTAAACGCTTCGACGCGCAAAAACTACGATGTGGCGTTGCTGCCTGAAACGACGACCGAGGACATCATCAAAGAATTGAATATGCCTAACCGTGAAGTGGAAGTGCTGCACTACGCCGGGCACGCCAGCAGCGATATGTTGCGGTTGACGGACACGGATGCGAGCGCACAGGCGTTGGCAATGAAACTCCAATCCACAGGGACGTTAAAGCTGGTATTCATCAATGGTTGTGCCTCAAAAGGACAAGTACAGTTCTTTCA
>JAYTUR010000322.1:0-2102 GCA_043744475.1 Saprospiraceae bacterium
AACTTAGCCCGTATGAATATGCTTTTGCACGGGGTAAAAGACACCGAATTTGAGATACACCACGGCGACACCCTTTTGAACGAATGGGAAGTATTGAAAGAAATGAACCCCGCCAAAAAAACGGAGTTTGATGCCATCGTCGCCAATCCACCCTTTAGTTTGCGATGGGAACCCAAAGAAACGATGAACGAAGATTTTAGGTTTAAAAGCTACGGTGTTGCGCCAAAGTCCGCCGCCGACTTTGCTTTTCTGCTGCACGGTTTTCATTTTCTGCACGAACAAGGCGTTATGGCAATCATACTGCCGCACGGTGTTTTGTTTCGGGGCGGTGTCGAAGAGCGCATCCGCACCAAGTTACTGAAAGATGGACACATTGATACGGTGATAGGTTTACCCGCCAATTTGTTTTTTTCAACAGGTATTCCCGTCTGCATTTTGGTCTTGAAAAAATGTAAAAAGTACGACGATGTTCTATTCATCAACGCCAGCGAATACTTTGAAAAAGGCAAACGCCAAAACCTGTTATCGTCTAAGCATATTGATAAAATCGTAGAGACTTATAAATTCCGCACAGAAGAAGATATACGCTATTCTCGTCGTGTACCGATGTCAGAAATCGTGAGCAACGATTACAACTTAAATATATCGCGTTACGTCAGTACAAGCAAAACAGAAGAAACAATTGACCTGAAAGCGACAAACGTAAAATTGGTAGCAATTGAACAAAAAACGAAAGAAGCGACTGATAAACATAATGCGTTTCTTGCGGAATTGGGATTGCCGCTTTTGCCAAAATAGATTTTAAGCATTAAACAAGGGCGTTACCTACCCCTCAGTAAAAGCCCAAGCGCGCACCGCAATCACCTTGCGATGTGCGCTTTTTTTATGCTTTCAAAATAAATAAATAAATTTTTAAAGAATATGTAACAAAAAAATTAAGCCGTGCGTACATTCTTTTATATATGACAAATAATTAACAATTTCTGAATTTTTAAAATAAAAAAAAATGACTTTAGATCAAAGTAGTAAGTTCAACATGATTGAACGCACCGTCAAATTTGTCAAGGACAATACAGAAACGGTGGCAACAAATCCCGCTTTTCAAGCCGATTGTAATCTATTGGAAAGCCAATACAACGAAATACTGCGCCTCACGAAACTCATCGAGTCAGACGAAGGTCATACCCAAAACAAACAGGCCATCAAGACGGATATGATTGCGCACGGTTTGGATGTGTGCAAACATTTAAACTGTCTCGGCATCGTGAACAAAGACAGCGTACTCATGAAAATGAGTGACCACAGTAAATCGTCTTTGGGCGCAGGTAAAGAAGAAGACGTGATTGTGCGTTGCCAAAAAATTGCCGAAAAAGCCCGCGGACTCTTGAGCGAATTGACCACTAAGCGCGGCATGAAAGAAGCGTTATTGACCCAATTCGAAGATGACATCGTTCAGTTCAGAGTCATTAAGCCCGGTCCTATCAGCGCAAAGCAAGAAAAATCGGTTTTAAAATCTGAATTGAATGCCGTTTTTGATACGGCTGACATGGCTTTGACTTTGTTGGCGGGCAGTGCCATCAATTTCAAGGAAGACAACGATGCTTTTTTAGCGCGTTTTGAAAAAGCCACTTCCATCATTGCTTTTCAAACTTCGACGACAAAAACTAAATTTGTTTTTATCAATGGCGAAACCAAAGAACGCATGACAGCCGTGGGCGTTGAAAGCACCGCCTTGAACTTGAAGAAAATATTGATGACGGATAAAGACATGACGGTGCAAACGACCTATCACGAAGGTTCAGATTTTGTTTTCACCAAAGAAGGATTTGAAACGGCCTATATGGACAATAAGAAAATCATAAAAGGGAAAATCAATGTGATTGAGGTTATTATGATGCCACTGAAAGCTGCGTAAGATGAGAAAGAAAAATGCGAAGGGCAATTTTTACTGAGGGGTAAAGATTGCCTTTTTTGTTAAGAAACTGTTTTAAAACCTAAACCAGACAATTACACCCTGTTTTTTGCTTCGCAAAAAAAGCGTCTTTTGAATTAATTCTATTGGAGCAAGCTCACTTTTCAAGTGGTTTTGCGTGCAAAACCAC
>JAYTUR010000323.1:0-8072 GCA_043744475.1 Saprospiraceae bacterium
CACGAATCGGATACTTCAAAAGCATCCGTTTCGTTGACCCTTCGATTATACTAAAACAGACGGAATTTCTTTCATTTTAACTGCATTAGTTGACATCAACACCCGAACAACTTTTTCTAAAAGTTCATCTGGTGAAAAAGGTTTACCTATATAATCAGTCATACCAAATAATTGTGCTTTTTCTTTTTCGTTGATATAAGCCGAAGCGGTTAAGGCGATAATTGGCACTTCCGATTTTACCCTATTTTTTAAACGGCGAATTTCAGCAACAGCCAAATAGCCATCCATACGAGGCATTTGAATATCCATCAAAATCAAATCAAAATCCTTAGTATCAAGAACCTCTAGTGCTTCTAAACCATCATTGGCAGTACTAACCACAACTTCGCGTTTTTTGAGCATATTAGCAACAAGCATCTGATTGACTTTATTGTCTTCAACAATCAATATGCGTTTTCCTTCTAAAAAGTTGTTGTTCGCCCAAATCGGTACCCCCTCAGTATCAGTAACTTTTTCACCGACCGTCTCAACCATTTTGAACGGTAAATAGACGGACAATTGTAAAGAATCCGCTTGCTCAACAAATTGAATGCTGCCATTTTGCAACTCAATCAATCGTCTTGCGGTCATCCATTCCATGTCATTTGCCGATAAATCTTTTAACAACTCCCTACAATCATCGTGGGTTAATATTTTGGATAATAGTTCATTTTTCAGTATTTTACCATGCGTAATGATGTTGATTTTAAGCGTTAATTCATTATTAATCAATCCTTTGTGTAAAATATCGAGCTTAATCGTTCCGTTTTCTAATTGGCGTTGTAAGCCTGTTGTGATATAATATAAAATTTGTACCAATCTAACTGAATCGCCTTTTAACTGCATAGGTACTTTACTATCAATATGTGATTCAAAGGTAACGTTCGGTTTAGTTTTAATACCTTCTTTGATTTGTTCAAAAATTTGGTGCGTTTCAAAATCCTGATGCGACAAAGTCAATTTACCGGCTTCAATATTTGAAAAATTCAAGACATCATTTATCAAAACGAGCAAATTATTGGTCGCAAATTGCAGGTGTTTAACGTGTTCCATTTGGTCCTTACGTGGTTCTTCCAACATCAACATGCGGGCTTCATTGACCAAAATACTGAGGGGGTCACGCATACGAGAAGATACGTCCGCGAGGTAATTATCCTTTGAAAAATGCTCATTTTGGGCATTTTCACGCTCCGAGACCTCTTCAATCAAGCGGCTATTCAGCAAATCAAGTGCATTATTTTTCTCTGACAATTGACTGTTTACTTGCTCTAAAATATCATTCTGACTAACAATGGCTTCGTTTTGGTCTTGAATTTGAGCATTTAAAACAGCTAATTTTTTATTGTCCTCTTTCTTTAAACGATAATTTCTAAATGTCAACCACAAAGCAACGAGAGAAAGTCCAACAAGACCAATTAAAAGCCAACGCAATCTCATTTCAGATGTTTTTTCTTTTTCAAAATTAGCTAACTGCCTATTTTTATCTTTTACAGCAAATTCCGATTCGTATTTTGTCGTCATTTCGACCAACGCTCGGCTTTTTTCATTATTGAAAAGGCTGTCTTTACTAATAGCATAATCCGACAGATAATCGTAGGCTTTAGTCGTATTGCCCATTTTCAAGTAGCCTTCTGCAATGCTTTTGTAGAGCGAGGGCATATTTGGTTGAAAAGCTACCCCCCTCAGTATTGTAGCACTTTTTTCAAAAAAAGAGGCAGCTAATGGCGTATTATTATTTTTAAGATAAATTTTCCCCAATTGGCAATTGGATTCTGCCATGCCTATTTGGTTTGAAATTTGATTAAAAGCACTTAACGCATTGTCAGCATTTTCAATAGCTAAGTCATTGTCATTCAAATCATTATAGACCTTAGATAAGTTCAACAAATCATTTGCACAACCTGCAACATCGTTCAACATACGATGAAAATTAAGAGAAGCGTTAAAATTATTCAATGCACCATCATTGTCTTGTATGTCAAAATTTACTTTTCCGAGAAAAGATGCCAAAGTCGCAGCACGTGGAAAGTCTTGTAAATCCTGCGACCATATTTTCAAGGCTTCGTCAAATTCCTGAATAGCTTTACCATAAAACTTCTGGCTTAAATAGACATCGCCTATGTTGCGATGCGTTTCTGCTAGAGTTTGTAAACCTTCAGGATTTTTAGCCAACAAATTCAAAGCTGCTTGAAAGTTTGCAATAGCTTGATTGTTATTGTTTTGTAAATGAAAGACACGACCTATATGATTTTTAGATTCTGCAACGCCACATTTATTTGACACCGATTCTTTGAGTTTCAAAGCTTCGACAAAATAATTCATGGCATTGGTGTAATCAAATTTAGCGCGCGCAATCAAGCCCAGATTGTCTAAGGCATGGGCTTTCCCCAAAGGCGAATTTTCTGACCGTGCTAAGCCTAAAGCTGTTGTCGCGTCATTTTCAGCTTCAGCTAATTGATTGTTTATGATGTATTTAGCTGCTGATTGGTTCAATCGCAGCGTTGCCGCCCCCTCAGTATTGTGGACATTGGGCGACTGAAATGCTAATAGGCAGTGAGCTTTTAGGATGACTAAGAGCAGTAGTTGGTTACTTTTTTTCATAAGGACACTATTTTTTATCTCATAGTTCTGATGCTGAAAAGTACACCTATTATTATACCATCTATCTTAATGTTTAATTTTTATTGTGACTGCTTTTTCACTAATTTCTATTTTTAGGGCTATATTTGTTTTTATTCTCTTGACTATTATTCCAACCTTATGATATACGTTAAATCACTTTTGAGTGTATAACCTGCTTTTTATCAATTTCTTATATTTTTTATTTTTAACGAATATAAGTATATAACCCTATAATTAAAACCAATTATCAAAGCATACACCTTATAATATACGCTTAATTAATGTGACATTATGCCGCTTTCATTATTGATAGAATAACAACCCGTTTCAATAAGCCCCCCTCAGTAAACAAGTCTTTAAAATTGAGTTTACCGAGGGGGCGTTACACAAAAGTATATGAAAAGAATTTTATGCGAATTTCTTATTATTGGTTATTTAATTTTTAAAACAATCTTGTTGTGCGCTAATTGAATGTACGAAGTTAAGGCAACATTAAAAATCCTTTCAAAATTTCAACGGTCACATTCTCGTAAATACAGCATAAATAAATGCCCCCTCAGTATAAAACCGAGGAGGCATTTGTTATCTTTTATAAAACCAAATTTTATTCTTTTTCGACATCAGTCCGTCCACTTCTATCAAAATGATTGGCAGAACCTTGTTGTGTACCCATCATCACCACATCTTGAATATTGACATATTCAGGTCGAGTGACCATATAATAAATGGTGTCGGCGACGTCAGACGCTTTTAACGGTGTAAAGTCCTTATAAATGTTCGCTTTTTCAGCATCACCGTGGAAACGTACCATGGCAAACTCTGTTTCTTCAACCGCACCGGGCGACACTTGACTGACTCTGATATTATACTTGTGCATATCCACACGCATAGCGCGCGTAATGGCATCAACTGCAAATTTTGTCGCAGAATAAACATTGCCATTTGGATAAATCTCTTTACCCGCTATTGAACCAATGTTGACAATATGACCTCTACGACGTACCACCATTTGAGGTGCAATCGCTCGTGTCATGTATAGCAAACCTTTGATGTTGGTGTCAATCATTTTATCCCAATCCTCAATGTCTCCTTCGTGAATTGAAGCAAAACCGCTTGCTAAACCTGCATTATTGATGAGAATATCCACGTTTTTAAAGTCTTCTCCTAATTCTGAAAGCGACTTTTTCATTTCATCCGGACTTCTGACATCAAAATTCAACAACTGAATGCGGTTGTGGTATTCTCCTTCAAACTCCGTTTTCAAAGCCTCTAATCTGTCCGACCTACGACCTGTCAGTATAAGCCGATAACCATTTTGAGCAAAAATAGCAGCAGTTGCTTTGCCAATACCTGAAGTTGCACCTGTGACCAAAACCGTTATGCCATTGTCAATAATCCGAATGATTTTAGGCTCTTCATAATAGAAAAGCTGGTCATTCGAGTCCGTTTTATGGTGTGCATTTAGTTCTGATGCACGTAAATACCATTGTGCCGCTTCGGCTTTATTATTGGTTTCAAAATAGGCTTTTGCCAATTCAAAGGCGACATCATCGCGTTGCGGTGCTAGTTGAGCAGCTATATTCAAATGCTCGATGGCTGTTTTAAAATCCCCTCTTTGCTCAATCATTGACACCGAATAATGATACTGAGCATCAGCATTGGTCGGGTCTTGAGCAATCGCTTCTCTGAAAAAGCGCAAAGCCTTGCGGTCTTGCTTTTTGAAATGCTCTTTTGTCAAGCGACCCAATTTGTAATAAATGCCAGAATAGTTAGGGTTCAACAAAGTCACCTTCTCCAAAGAATTTAAGCTCAAAATATAGTCACTTTGTTGCTCTGCAAGATATGCTAATAATATGTAAGCATCTACATGTGTTCGGTCATTGTCTAAAAGAATATCGAGTTGCTCCGTCGCCTCCGCATAACGATTTTGACTTGTCAATTCAGACGCAAACTGATAGCGAACAGCATTATTAAAAGGTTCGGTAGCCAATTGCGCTTGCATAGTTTGCCCCCCCGCCCCCACAGTATGCGCAGTAATATGTTGGCTATCAACGACTTGATTAATCTGCGATTCAAAATCAAAGTGTTGGTCAGTTAGCTCTGCTTCATCAAATACCCGTGCCACTTCTTCTCGAATTTCTGCTTCATCCATTGTTTCAACAAACAGTTCAGCATCTGTTTTTTCAATAATACTATCCAAAGATGCGGCAGCTAAAGGCATCTCTGAATGAATTTCTCTTTCAGCTTCAGCAGCAATGGATTTGACTAAGCTTTCCTCATCATCATTTATGACGGGCGGATTGTCAGTCAATGTTTTGGTCACATCAACTTTGTTTGATAGACCTTCAACTTCAGGATGTCGTGTTTGTTTTTCCATGGTTCTATCCAATTTTTCGTCAATGACAAATTGTTCTAAAGTCAAACCAGAAACGATTGAAGCATTTGGTTTTTCTAAAATATCATCGGCTTTATCCTGTTTGTCATCAACGTCAACCTCATTTTTAAGTAGTGAAATGGGTTCATTGACAACCTCCATCATATTTTTGTTTACTTCATTGCGAATATCTTGAACCAAATTTTCCAAAGTTAGTGGCATACTACTTTTCATTTCAACAATAGGTGTTTCCTTAATCTGTTGCTCATCTTTGTTAGAATCTACTTCTGGAAGATGAAAAACTTTTTCATTTTTAGAACTTTCAACTTCTTTTGCTTCAATAATGGCATCTTGTTTTGTGCCAATAGAAGAATCCTGCACATTCATACGTTCATTCAGCTGCGCAATACCGGGTATATCCGATAAATTAACTGAAGGCTCATCATCTTCAACAGGCAGTTTTGTACCATTTGAATAAGGGACTTCTACGTTTTGACTAGGCAAAACCGTATGAGAAACCGCAACCTGATATGCTTCCTCTTTGGGTTTTGAAATATCTAAATCCAAAATACGATATAGAATAACAAATTTAGATTCCGTAAATTGATCATAACTGTAAAAGGCAATTGTTCTAAAATAGCGCAACAATTCACCAATTTCGCTTGAAATAGCTCTAACAATACGCACATTATCGTTGTGAACCGATTCATCACCCTCATCTTTCAATTTGCGCATTTCGAGATAACGGTCTTGCCAATAATTCATAAATTGAATGACATTACTCACTCGGTCAAATGAGGTCGGTACGGTTTCAATTTTACCTTTTTCATGATTTTTATAGACCCCCTCAGTCGTAACAGGAATCAATCGTTGTGAACTACCCAAAGACTGTATGAAAGGCAAAGCATTATTCATACATTTTTCAGACTTCAAAAAATTGTCGCTGATGAGCAAAAGAACGGGAAAAGCATTACCATTAGCGGCTTTTTTCAATACCTCAATACCATTATTTTCATCGAAAATGGCTTTTTCAACATCCACTTTCCCTCTCAACGCAGCTATAATTTTAGCAGTAACATATTGATTTTCAATACAGTAAGCAATAATTAATTTATTCATAGTTAGAACACCTGTCAAATTAGTAATTAAGAATTTTATGTATTACATACAAATATTATTCCGCTATTAGCTTTTTCATAAATTCATCAAATTCTTTAGAAAAATCAGCGTATTTACTTGTTGCTGGCCCATCAAAACCTGTATGAATACGCCGCACTTTATTATTTTTATCCAAAAAAACCATAGTCGGATACGCCAATACTTTCGACAAAAAAGGCAATGATTTAACCGCCTCCGATTTATTTGTTGTCGTACCTGCAATCAAAATATCATAAGGCAAACCCATTCTCTTTTTGTATGTCGCGACCTGTGTAGCCGCCACATCGGCATTGCGCTCAAAAGCCAAAGGAATAACGGCTACTTTATCCGCCAAATCAGGATTATCTTTCAGATATTTGATGATAAATTTCGTTTCATCGTAGCAATTTGGGCACCAAGTACCCATCAATTGCAGTATTTTAACCTTTGAACCAAACTCTGACAAAGCCACTTGTTTGCCATCTGCATTAGGAAAAACGAACGAAACAGACCCCTCAGTATGCGCGACGGTTATCGCATTTGCATTGCGCAATTCAGCCTTGTCATTTCGTTGACCGACCCAAATTTCAGGCTCGTTTTTACTGCTTCTAAACGAACCATCAAGGTGTCCATCTCCTCTAATTTTCCCTTCAAAAAGGAAGGCATGAGCGCCATCAAAACAAGATAAATAGAACTTATCTCCTTGAACTTCACCATCCAAAAAGCGGTAATCACCTGTTTCAGTCCTAAACGTGCCCCTCAGTATATTGCCGTTTTGGGTCAATTCGCCAATGGCTTTATAAGGTTCTTTTGCTGCTAAATCAAAGGTGCAGTCCCATTTTCCCGTCAAATCAGCAGTAGGCGGCTTGCTTACTGTCGTAAAACGATGATTTTGTCCATATCGTGCCAAAAATGGAATCGTCAACCCCTTAGCAGGCACCACCCACTCCCCTTCTATCACACGTTCCTGATACAAGGCAGTGATATAAGAACCAAAGACGGGGAAATTGATGCGTAGTGTATCCTTTCCAGTTTGCTTATTTCGTCCAAACTTGATGTCCTCCGCTTCCACTTTAACACGCTCATCGCCATTGATGATTTCAATATAAAAACTCGTATCATTGACATATTTGACTTCCCAAAGGAACGGCAATTCGCCTTCTGTTGCCTCATCATAGCGCACATTATCGGGTATCAATTGCTTGTCTTTTTGCGTCAATAGTTGTCTTGCCGAATGGATTTCATTTCCTTGTTGTCTCACTATTTCACGAGGTTGAAGTTGCAAACTAATCCGCCATATACCGGGTGCCAAAGCCGTAAATTTATTCTCCATGACAAAACAGGCGGCGAAAGTGGACAGCAAAACAACAAAAAGCCCACCCCTCAGTATATTTCTAGTACGTAACGACATTCGAATGGTTTGGTGTAAATTTTTCATAAATGTGTTCAATTCAAACGTTTATTTTTATGGACAAAAGACTAAAATATTTAGATGCTCAAAGTTAGAAAAAATGTATGCTTAGCCGTAGTTAAAACGTAGAAATATGCACATTGTTTTAAAAACAAATGAGTCATACTCAGTGAATATGACTCATTTTATTAGGTTGGACTTTTGTTATTGTTGCGCATCATAGTCTTCTAAAACGACATCTAAAGGCTCCCACAATTCAATTTTATTGCCTTCGGGGTCGAGAATCCAAGCAAATTTGCCATAATCATACGTTTCCATTTCGCCGACTATCGTTACGTCCTCCCCCCTCAGTATATCGAGTAGTTTTTCTAAGTTTTCGACTCTTAAATTAAGCATAAATGGGCTTTCGCTTGGCGCAAAATAGGTCGTATCTTTTGGAAACAGACTGAATGTCGTTCCACCTATTTGCTCAGGCTTTTCTCGTTCGCG
>JAYTUR010000324.1:0-2095 GCA_043744475.1 Saprospiraceae bacterium
CGAAGAACTTTTCAGAAAGGAATTGAATTGTGGCGCAAGATTACGAAGTAGAAATTTACGGTGCAAGGAAATCAACATATTTTTTATTTTTATTGCCGAAAACAAAGAGCATTAACACTGTTTAGTCCCGTTTTTTTTTATCAATTTTGCGAATTATATATGTATTTGGCATTCGCAATTTTTTTTAAACCTAAAATAGCACTCTCAATATGTCTAGTTTTTTCAAAAAAACGCTGCCGCTATTCTGTTTTTTGCTTGTCATAATATCTGCTTGCGACAAAACAACAAAAACGGCGTCCTCGAACACCCCCTCAGTATATGACGCTAAAAAAGGGTTTTATAAACATTTGAAAGGGATGATTGGCGATTATCCTGTCACGATGGACTTGGTCAAAAACGTCGTTAACAGCGACCGTGAATCCGTCGAATCATGGGCGGGATTCAATGGTTATTACTATTATGACAAATATCAAGAGCCGATTATGCTCTTTGGCTCTTTGGATTCTACGGGTATGATTGTGCTTGAAGAATGGGCGGCTGAAGGTAAATCGGCTATGTTTCGTGGCAATATGACACCCGAAGGCGCATTTATTGGCACGTGGCAAGACAGCAGCAAAACAAAAACCTTAAATGTAGCTTTGAAAGAAGTCTATATTGACGGTGCTTTGGGCATAGAAAACAGCGAGTTTTCTGATTCTTTTCGTCTTTTTCAGAAATTAAAAAATTCGCCTGTTGCTACTTTTGGCATGGATGTTCTCCTACCCGCTCAAAATACTGAGGGGTCGGTTGCAGCCTTTTTGAAAAATGAAATTTTCAGCAATATGCGCTATGAAAATGGCGGTGAAGAAGTGCCTGAAAAACCATTGCCTAAAAAAGATTATGCAAATGTGTCGCTCTCCGATTTGCAAAAAGCACAACGTGATTCCTTTTTTGCTTACTATCGAACAGTTTTGGCTGATGAAAAACCAGATTCTTCAGCCGATTATTTTTCGAGCAATTATAGTCGAACATCTGAAATGCAGGTTCTTTTTAACGAAAAAGACTTGTTAAGTCTGGGTTATTCTGGTTATTCCTTTTCTGGAGGTGCGCATGGCAACTATGGAACGACCTTAGCGAGTTACGATTTGATGACTAAAAAACTTCTCACTTTGGACGATATTTTCAAGCCAAATTATCAAAAAACAGTCAGTTCTGCGCTCGAAAAAGCTTTAAGAAAAAAGTATAATCTCAATCCCAAAGAGGGGTTGAATCAATTCCTTTTTGAGGAAAAAATAGAGCCTACCAACAATTTTGCAGTGACACGCAAAGGCATTTTGTTCAATTATACACCTTACGAAATTGCGGCGTATGCCATGGGCGAAATTCAGTTATTTGTCTCTTTTGATGATATCAAGGTTTTTGTAAAGTAAAAATCATTTCATTAATTGCCCAACACGCCACACATCTTCAAAGCTGCAATACAAAGGCACTGGCGCGAGTCGAATCACATTCGGCTCGCGCCAGTCGCATATCACGCCATTATTGGCTAAAAAATCAAATAGTTTTTTGCCGTTTTCGTCTGTCAAAATGGATAGTTGGCTGCCACGTTCCGTGGATACTGAGGGGGTGATAATTTTGAATTGATGACTGGATTGCCCCAATACAAATGCTAAAAAAGCTGTTAATTTTTGTGTTTTTTCATATAAAACATCCACCCCGCCCGCTTGTTTGAAAATTTCCAAACTGGCGCAGTGCATCGCTAAGGGTATGACCTGTGCCGTCGAGATTTGCCAACCCGCTGCGCCATACATGGGTACAAAACCGCTTTCCATAAGAAAACGTTTGGCTTCATTGTAGCCCCACCAGCCCGCAAAACGGGGCATCGTTTCGTCTTCAAAATGTTTTTTATGGATGAAAGCACCCGCCACACTGCCAGGTCCAGAATTGAGGTATTTATAGCCACAC
This sequence comes from Saprospiraceae bacterium, assembly GCA_043744475.1. GTDB lineage: Bacteria > Bacteroidota > Bacteroidia > Chitinophagales > Saprospiraceae > JAAFJT01. The sequence goes on from JAYTUR010000324.1 coordinate 1,945, forward strand.
CAAACGGCGAAGTCAACATCCCAATCATGCAACCGTAAAGGCACATTACCCGCCGCATGAGCGAGGTCGAAACCGACTTTTGCACCGACACGATGCCCCCCCCCAGTAATTTTTGCTAAATTGTAAAATTGTCCCGTATAATAATTGATGC
>JAYTUR010000325.1:0-2088 GCA_043744475.1 Saprospiraceae bacterium
AGCCCGAAAATGACAAAGCGCGTTCCATGCTTTCATTGGCTTTCCACCAATCGCCGCCATATATATTAAGGTCGTTTGTACCGTCTTGCAGAAAAACACGCACCGGTTTCGGTTCATATTTGCGAATCAGTGTAGGATATTCATGCCCACCCCGCAAGCCGACGTACGTACCAATGGCACTAAAAACCCTTGAAAACGCATCGGGACGTTCCCAAGCAGCCGTAAATGCACACACTGCACCACTACTCGAACCGCCGATAGCACGGTCGTTACCATTTTTGGACAAATGAATCGCTCGTCCATCACTCGTTTTTAGTTTTTCAACTTCGGGTAAGATTTCATTCAATATAAAACGCGCATAAGCATCACCCAGACCATCGTATTCAAAACTGCGATTAAGTCTATCGAGTGCCATTGCCGTATCCGTTGCGCGCACGATTCCGGGTTTAACAAACACGCCAATCGTAATAGGCATCTCTTTTTGATGAATTAAATTGTCAAAAACGGTGGGTGCTTGCCATTGAATACCATCTTGATTGACATATACACAAGCGGGTTTGTCGGGTGAGTATTGTGCCGGCACATACACCCAAAACTCACGCCACGTACCTAGGAATATTTTAGAATTAGCGAATGTTCCTTTGATGAGTTCACCTTTGGGCACACCTGCGTGCTCATTTGAGGCAGGGTCAACGGGATAGTTTTCATTGATCGTTTGTGAAAACAAGGTGGTTTGTCCTAAAAAAAGGAGGAATAATAATATTGTCTGTTTCATTCTTGTTCGTTTTAACGACAATATTATTCAAAAAAAAGGAAAGTTGTTTGTTCTGGGGGTTAAAAATTTAGAATACGTTCGGGGAACTTCAAAAGTTCCCCGAACGTGTGGCAATTAAGTAAAAAATGACTCTATTAATGATGTGTTTGCTGTTTATATACGTTTATCTCACGTCAAAATAGAAGTGCTAACCAGACTATATCTTGCGGTAAGACGTACCAACAGCAAGTAGAATAAAACCAATGAGTAACATCTCATATTGATACTTTGACAATGTTTCAATATGGGTATAATGTGCTAAAACACCTAAAAAGCCAAAGATAAGGGCTACAATCCAGAGTGTTTGATTGGGTGCACTGGGCATAAAAGTTTTGTTCGCCATTGTAATTTAATTTAGTAACGATTGAATGATTTTTTTATCGAATTGTTTTACAGCGTTCATAAAGACGCACTGCAAAAGTAGGTTGATTCGAATCCTCAATTATTACATAATCCTTGACAATCCTTATATAATTCATTCTTTCGCTTGCTTTTTACCTGTTGGCAAAAGGTATTTACATAAACATCTCATTCGTATCAAGTTGTCAAAGCCCCCCTCAGTATAAAAAACTTCGCCCAAGAGGCCGATGCCAGCACTACCGTTTATATAATTTTTTGGTGTTATTAAAATTAATGAAGTTACTGTTCCAGCTGAACTTGCTGTGCAAGCGGGCAGTAGTGGAGAGAATTATCGACCAATTCTAAAACAGAATTTACTCATTTATGAGGGGCTTTGAATTCAGCGATTTTCACAATTGCGGAAACATTTTGTACGACTGCGGAAATACGGCGTAACGGGATTGATACGATTTGCAGTAATGAAAAAGGTCACTTAAGGGTTTCATTCCAGTTTTATCTCTTTAACTTCTATCAATTTTGAATTTTCAACTGCCCTTTTAAATCAACCACTTTATCAAACGGCTTTGCAATACGGTCAAAAACAACAGCGATTTCAAGGCGTGTAATAGGACGGTCAGCTTGAAAATTTTTAAGATTCAAACGAGTTTCCCAATTTCGACCCACGCCGTCGAGAAAACCTTCAAAAGTCACATCGGGCTTCGTGTCCATCATCGCAAAAGCTAAAGCAACAGCTTCTCTTACGCTGACTTTACGATTCGCTTGCTGTGGTGTCATGTTTTTTATATCAAAAGCAAAATCGTCAAATGGTGGCAAAAAGTCCTTATTTTGAATGGTCGAATCGGGATAAAACCACGTTCGATTTGCCCATTTGTTCGGCTCACCGACACCCCTCAGTATGCCAGACGCGCCTATGC
>JAYTUR010000326.1:0-2087 GCA_043744475.1 Saprospiraceae bacterium
TAGGACAAACCTGAACAGCCACCACTGACGACAGAAACGCGCACAAAATGGTCGTTATCTAAATGCTCTGTTTTTAGGATTTCTGAAATTTTTTCTTTGGCTGAATCTGCTACAAAAACCATTTCTTAAATTATGAATGATGAAATATGAATGATGAATGGTAAAATATGAAATGTAATAATTATTCATATTTCATCATTCATCATTCATCATTAATTAGGCTACAACGAGTAAGCCATTTTTTACTTGATAGTCCTTGATAGCGGCTTTAATCGCATCTTCTGCAAGGACAGAACAGTGAATTTTGACGGGCGGCAATGCCAATTCTTCAACGATGTCCATATTGTCAATCGTTAATGCTTGGTCAACCGTTTTGCCTTTAAGCCATTCCGTCGCCAATGAAGAAGACGCAATTGCTGAACCGCAGCCAAAAGTCTTGAATTTAGCGTCAATAATCGTATTTGTGGTCTCGTCAACCTCGATTTGAAGACGCATCACGTCACCACATTCAGGTGCACCGACTAAGCCAGTGCCAACTGATTTTTTTGATTTGTCGAGCGTACCGACGTTGCGTGGGTGGTGAAAATGCTCGATTACTTTTTCTGAATATGCCATTGTATGAATATTTTAAATGTTAATTTATAGCTCTTAATTGTTTAACAGCGTTAATGTCTCCTTGTTCAAGAAAAGGATATGCTTCTAAAATATCTTCGTCAGTATCACCAGCCAATATGAACTCTAAGACAGTTTGAGCAGTAATACGCATACCTCTGATAGTTGGTTTGCCATTACAAACACCATCTGAAATGGTAATTCTATTTATCAAATTGCTCATTTTCTTAGATTTTTGACTGATTTTTAAAGAAAATTTTCAAAAAACGACCCCCTCAGTATTTTAATGCTCTGACCACTCAACCTGCGTCAAATCTACACCTTCTTGATACATTTCCCAAATCGGCGACAAGTCACGCATGTGGTTCACACCGTTTGTAATCGCTCCGATGGTATAGTCAATATCTTCATCAGTCGTAAAGCGACCCAATGAAAAACGCAAAGAAGAATGTGCCAAATCGTCACCTAAACCCATCGCTACCAACACATAAGAAGGCTCTAAGGAAGCCGAAGTACAAGCAGAACCCGACGATAAACCAATTTCTTGATTAAAAGTCATCATCAGACCTTCGCCTTCGACGTGTTTGAACGACATATTCGTGACGTGTGGCATACGGGTATTTGGATTACCATTTATCGTCACTTCTTCTATTTTCATCAATTCGCGTTCAAGACGGTCACGGAGTTTTGACACGCGTGCGGTGTCTTTTTCCATGTCTTGCATACAAATTTCAGCCGCTTTGCCAAAACCAACGATGCCCGGCACGTTGAGTGTACCCGAACGCATACCGCGCTCGTGACCACCGCCGTCTATTTGAGCCGTTACTTTCACCCGCGGCTTGATGCGGTTCACGAATAATGCACCAACACCTTTTGGACCATACATTTTATGCGCCGTAAAAGCCGCTAAGTGGATGCCCAATTCTTTGACATTCACAGGTATTTTACCCGCCGCTTGCGTAATATCAGACATCAACAAAACGCCATGTTTCGCACAAATCTCACCGATGCGCTTCATGTTTTGAATCACACCCGTTTCGTTGTTAGCAAACATCACACACACTAATATAGTACCCGGCTTGATAGCCGCTTCCAACGCATCGAGGTCAATCGTGGCATCGTAATTGACATCGAGGTAAGTGACTTCACCACCCATTTTTTCGATGTTTTTACAGGTATCTAAAACCGCTTTATGTTCTGTTTTTACTGTAATAATATGGTTGCCTTTTTTGGCATACATTTCATACGCGCCTTTCAAAGCCAAATTGATGGCTTCTGTTGCGCCCGAAGTAAAAATGATTTCCTTGTCTTCCGCACCGATGAGTTTAGCGACTTGCTCACGGGCATAATCAACGCCTTCTTCAGCTTCCCAACCGAAAGGGTGATTACGGCTGGCAGCGTTGCCAAAATGCGTGGTAAAATAAGGCATCATAGCTTCCGCAACCCGCGGGTCAACAGGCGTGGTGGCGTTGTTG
>JAYTUR010000327.1:0-8019 GCA_043744475.1 Saprospiraceae bacterium
GTTTTGAAAAATGGTAATATAGAAAAAAACATTCCGAAAGTTTCAAACTTTCGGAATGTTGGAATACTCAATGTTTAAGCCATTTTGTCATATTCGCAAAATCTAAAAAGTATATCACCTTTAAAGTCAAGCTGTTCGTCTGTGGTGTTTTAAAAGTTTTGCCCACATTTGAGAAATAATCCTCATCTTGGATACTCACCAAACCATTTTCAAACTTAGAAATATTGTTTTTCCAAATCACATTGACAAAGCTCCCAGGTGCAAATTGCCAAGTATAAATCATATCAATATTGAAAAAATTAATGTTACGGTCTTGGTTGATGTTCCAATCTCTATGTTGAACGGTGCCATCGTCATGGAGTTTATAAAACTCTTTATAGACCACATTTGACCAATAATGACGTGCTCTGAATGTCAAATTCGACTTAGCTGTAAAAGCCAATTTCATCGAAGCGGTGCTTTCCAAAGTCTTTCTGTCGCGTCTGCCAAAAATAATGTCATTATCCGTTTGTGTGGCGTAGCCCAAATCATCATTTTCCAATACAAAATGTGAAAATGTTGAAAAGCTAAGGTGGTCATTGACACGATAACGCGGTTCGAGAATGATACGCCAACGTGTGCTATTTTCAAAATCGCGCTTGCCAAAACTGACATGAGAACGCAAATGGAGTTTTTTACGTTGGTCAGAACCAAAATTCGTTCCCATCACATATATCGGCATCCGTTCAAATTGCTTGCCTTCCACACGCGGTTCAAAGAAATCATAAGTCTTTGTGGGTTGTGCATAAAGCCAGAGATTTGCCCACCACTGACTTTTAAAACGTCCCCAAAAACCCGTTTCAAAACCCAAATCCATATAACGACCTGAACTGTATTGCAAATTATGGTTGATATTGAACCATGTTTCGCTGTTTTGAAATATTTTATTAGGCTCAACTTGTTGATAATAGATATTGACATTGTGGTTGATAAAATTGTTGCCATTAAAAATACCCAAATCGTTCGGGTCCCATTTATTGTCTTGAATCTCTTGTGCCACACGCCATTGCCAATTGCCCCTGACTTTCCGAACACCCCAATTGGTTGTAAATCCTCGATTTACGTCTGTATTATTTTCAAATATTTGACTTAAACGACCGCCCGCTTGCACTTCATATCTGCTTTTCTTATCCCTCAAACGGGCGAAAAAAGAAGACACATTCGCATCACGTTCACCGCCTTCGCGTATGGTAGCGGCATTGGTAAAACTGATTTCAGAGTTGTTTTTCAAGGCTTGACTCAACACAAATACATTGTAATTGGTCAAAGAAGCCGTTTCTACGCGACGAATCACGCCGGTCTTCGTATTCTTAATTTCTGCATACATCGGCGCAGTTACGGCATTCAGAAAACCAATGCCCAGATTGCCTTTTGTTCTACCTGAAACCTTAGTCGCATTATAGAGTTGTGTTTCACCAGGATTACTCTTAATGACTTCATTATCATTGGTTTGTACATTATAATAACCATTGGGTTGTCCGCCAATACGCCTCGAATAGAAAATATCACCTTTGCCAAAAATTTCAGACCCCTCAGTAAAAAAGGGTCTATTTTCATTAAACTGCACTTCAAAAGGACTTAAATTCAAGACTTGATTATCTGATTGTACCTGTCCAAAATTAGGAATTAAGGTCATATCAAGTGTAAAACTTTGGTTGATACCATATTTCAAATCCAAACCACCTGTTATCTGATTTTGAACACCATAATTCGTAAAATGACCATCACCATCAAAAGAAGGTGAACGCTGCAAACCCGCTGCTAAATAAGGCGAAAATTGCAAACGTAACGGTGGTTTGATGTTTTCCAAACCCGTCAAAGAGCCGTATTGAATGACCGTACCATCAATTTGAGGGTCAAATCCCGCCCAAGAGCCTTCTTCCGCCGCCCGATTGATGCCCCTGGCGATTTGAAAACCCCATGTTTGGTTAGGTTTTTCAGCAAAACGCAAAGCCGAAAAAGGAATTTTCAATTCTGCTACCCAACCGTCTTTTTGCTGAGTGACCGAGCTTTCCCAAACAGCATCCCAACTGAAATCCGTATTGTTGCCATTCGAAACACGTGAATCAAATTGTGCACCTGCTGCCGTTACGCCAAAACGAAAAGCATTTTGGTCATCATTGTAGGTATCAAAACCGATATTGATAAGATCAGTAGCCACGTTCAAATTATCTCTTTCAGCCAATTCATGCCGAATTTTGCTAGGTTCAGGGTCGTACATATAACCTAAAATATAAATAGCAATGTCGTCATAAGCGACTTTAAACTCCGTTTTGAAAGGTGATTTCTTATAAGGTTGCGGGCGGTGCATGATAAAATCATCGGCAACAGGTAAGCCATTCCAACACTCGTCGTCGGGTTGCCCATCAATTTTGGGCGGCTTAATGATACGTGTCGCTTTGAGCGAAGGTTTAGGATTTTTGACGTATTTTACGGTATCAGTTATCGTGTTATTTTGTGTTTGGGCAATGGTTTTGTTGATTGAAAACAACAATATAAAGGTAAAAATACTGAGGGGTATTAAAATTGTTGATTTCGGATTGAAAAGCAAGGGTTTCATAACATATTGATTTTTAATGTTTTAAAATAAAATATTTTTTATGGCTTAGGGATAAAACGATGACCTTATCCGTTCTCAACTTTTTGAAAATGAATTGTTTAAAAAAGAAAATTTAAGTTAAAGTAGAAATTTCCCTTATAGATTTTGGGTTACTGAAAACCCAAAATCTATGCTCAAAACTTAAAAATACTGTTGAGGTGCGAAATCCCGATGCCTTCGGGAAGGAGGTGCTGCAAAGCGATTTTTCATGTTTTACAATAATAAGACTTTTTCACGGCTTAAAAAGTTACAGTTTTTATGGCTGAAAGTTGGAGGTTGCGCTTTATCGACGGCAAATGTTTATACATTCGAGCGTTGATTAGTTATGTTTGCGTCTCATAAGTATCGGATATTTTAAAAACATCCGATACTTGGCTATAATCAATCAACGCTCGAATGTAAAAACTTTGCCGTCGGTAGTATAAGGACAAAAAGCATTTTTATTTAGTTGCATAATTACGAAAAAAATCGTAGATAAAAATCTGAAAAAAGGGATTCGTTTTTTAAAATTAGAATCCCTTTTTTTCAAATCAAAAAGTACGAAAAAACGGATATATGTTTAGTCAAAATAGATTTACGAAATTTTAAAAATTTCGTAAATCTTCGGTTAATCGTTATTGAGTGACGTTGCCAAATTCCCACTAATGTCAATGCCCGAACGGGTTAAATTGCTCAAAGTACCATTAAAAGCGATTGAATAACGTCCTTTTGCAGACGCATAACGTTCAAAATCTCTTTTTATACGTTCAAATTGCGCTTTATCTACTTTTTTACCGCTGATATTCAGCTGCTCATTTGAAAAAGCAAGATTGATTTCTGTATTCAAACTGACTAACCCATTGGCAACTAAATCCTTAAAAAATTGCTGTATAAAATCCGATTCTTTACGGTCATTCCCGCTATTCTTACCTATGCTCATTGTCGCCGTTGTCCGATTAGGCATCATAAGATTCATCGCAACGGTTCCATTTAAACTTGAATTTTTGTCTTCGCATTCACCATTCTCCCAAGTCTTTTGGATACTTTTAAAGGTTGATTTAGCATCATTTATATTCATGCCTTTGTTCAAATTTACTAAAACCTTATCAATTTGAGCAGATAGTTTCTTCCTAAATTCTGTATTAGTTTGACATTCACAGTTGGCAATTTCTTCTTTTAAGTCATTCATTTCTACATATAAATCTGCAATGTCAATGTCATCACTAATTGGGTTTTCAACGTTTGTTCGTTTGCCTTTAATGATGTTAAAATTACCATAAGGTTCTGTATTTGTATAAGTTATATGTTTGCCATTTCTATCAAATGTTTCAGTAATGGTCACACCCATTTTATTTGTCGTGGACACAGAGCGGCTGCCATCGCGTTGTCTTGTGGTCACCACTTGTAGGATATTCCCTTCATTGGCGGGATGTGAAATCACTGTTTGGCTGCCGTCGGGATTGTCCACAACCATATTGCCATCGCTTTCGCTAAAGGTAGGCATTGCGACAGCGTTCGGCGTGGCAATTTCATCATGAATAGGCGATATAACTGCTCGATTATCATCATTATACTGAGGGGGTGCCGATGAACGCATAATGATTCTGTTGATAAAATTTGCATGGTTTTTTATCTCATTCGCCTTTATTTCAGAGCCATTGATGTTCAATGTGACGACTGCATGGTCTTTTACCGTCAGTTTTGCTTGAAACATATTGTCGGCGTAATTGTAATTGCCATCAGTAATTTCTTTACCAACTGGGAAAGAATCTAATATGCCTTTATGCTTAAATTTTAAAAAGTCTTTAGGCTCAAAAACTTCAAAAGGCAGATTTTGAGGGTTATTTTCCTTGTTTTCAATAGATATTAAGGCATTTAATTCATCATTAAAGTTGTTATTCTTGCGATTGCCACCAAAAGATAGGGCAATCATCATAACAAGTAATAAACAAGTGGCAATGAGCTTTTCCATAACATTAGTTTTATTATTTGGTTGTTTAAGAATACGTTGAACCCGAAATAACAATTGATTTTTGCGCTGTCCCGCAAATGCCATTGCCATTTGTGGTGACGGATAATAAGCCATTTCTTGCAAACTCACGAGGGCTTTGGCGTAAGTCATGGAGTTGCCGCAAAGGGCAATCGCTACATCGTCGCAACAATTTTCACGTTCTGCACGGATATTTGCTGAAATCCACCACACTGCGGGATGGAAGTAAAACAAAGCTTCGATGACCGATTGAATGATGTTAAAAATATAATCATTCCGCAATACATGCGCGATTTCATGCGCTAAAATCGCTTCTACTTCTTGCGTATTCAGTTTGTTAATAGCACCAATGGGGAATAAAATCATCGGTTTTAGATATCCAACCACCAAAGGCGAGCGCACCAAAGCCGATTCAACTAATTCCATACCCTGTTTCACACCTGCCTTTTTACCTAATCTTTCAACCATATCCAACCAATATTCATCGGCAGGAAAATTCAAACGGCTACGCAAATAATAGACGTAACTGATACCGCCCAATAGTTTCAAAATAAACAAGGCAACACCCATAACCCAAATTGCAACAATGAGATATATATTTTGATTAAAATACATGCGTAAGCCTTCCATACTAAGGGGGGCATTGATATCGGATGTGGTATTTCGGATTTCGGCTTGTGTGGTTGCTATGCCTTGTGTGGCGGCTTCTAATTTTTCAGGTACAAATATCGTTTGACCGATTTCTTTGCTGAAATCATAATATAGGCAAAATGTGACCATAGCCGCTACTAAAACCCCCAACAAAGCGGCATTGTGAATCCAATAGCGGAGTTGCGGCGACTTTTTGCGCACCACAAGGGCAACGATGCCCGAAACGATAGCAATAGCCGTGGCTTGCCAAAGTGAATGAATGACCATCCAGCCGATGGCGTAATTCAAGTTTTGAGTGAAACAGGTGAATAGTGGTTGCATGATTGATGGTTAGTTAAAGTTCGGCATTACGTTTAGGAAATTTTTAAAGTTTCTTAAACGTCGTGTCTTTCCCCTTTAATTATTTATTAAATCCTCTTACTTTCAAGTTGATATATTCATCAAGGTCGAGGTCTTTATAACCTTTTACCTTCATATCTTGAATATACTGAGGGGTCAATCCATGAATTTTCAAAGCGACTGCATCATTTAAATCCACATTTTTGAAGCCGATGTCTTGAAAACCTTTGATAAAATCGCCTGTCACACCATGAATTTTCATTTCAACTAACTTATTGGCAGGCACATCTTTGTAACCAATTTTTTCAAAACTTTGAACCAAAGCAGGTGTGACACCATGAATTTTAAACTCAACCAATTTATTTATGGGCATATTTTTATAACCAATATCGTCAAAACCTTTGACAAAAGCGGCATCTGCGCCGTGAATTTTTAGTTCCACGACTTTGCTCGCAGACATATCTGAATAGCCCATTTTATTCAAACTACTGACAAAATCAGCTGTTACACCATGAATTTTGAACTCAATTGCTTTTTGAAGGCTTAAATTTTTGAAACCCATATCTTTATATGAATTGACGAAATTAGCATCAATGCCATGTATTTTAGCTTCAACGATGCGTTGAGGTTCTAATTTGCCGAACAAACCTGTAAGTAAGTTGATATAGTCTGCATCAACACCATGAATCGCGTAGTTTCTCAAATCTTCTATGCTTGGGTCGGTGCCGGTTGTCTTAAATTTCTCAACGTCCATTTTATCGAGACCATGAATTTTAGCTTCAACAATGCCTTCGTGGTCGAGTTTATTATTGGTCGCCGTCATCATTTTTTTAATAAAAGCACCATTAACGCCGTGTATTTTAAATTCTATAACTTCTTGTAAACCAGAGGCTTTGTAACCAGATGTGGCTAAATCTTTCAAATAATCACCGTTTATGCCGTGAATTTTGGCTTCTACAATTTGTTCGAGTGGCACATCAATATAACCTGCATCGGTCAATTCTTTCTTAAATTTAGCATCAACGCCGTGGATTTTTAATTCGACAACTTTATTCAAAGACAAGTCTTGATTCTTAAAAGTTGCGAAGTAGTCGGTTAAAACTTCTTTTGTTAAACCATGAATCGCTAAATCTTGTAAGTTGGATTTTGAGATGTTTTTATAGCCATTTTGCTTCAAAAAAGCGATATAATCACGGTTGATATTGCTCATAAAGAAGTGAACCATATGACTTTCTTTCACGCCTTCGATGCCTTCTTTTTCGAGATAGGCTTTAAAATCAGTATTTTCAGAAAACGTATATTTACCATAACCTTCGTTGCCTTCAAATTTGCCTTTAAAAGCCATTGTTCCTGCTTCGCGGGTTAGTGTAAAATCAGATTCGGTGGTCGGTAATGCTGAAAATTCGCTTTTTTTGAACGTATGTGTACTATTCCAATTAGAAGTAGCCGTTTTGCTTTGAAAAGTGACTTCAACTTCATCGCCTTCAATTTTGGCATTCCAATAGCCCGACATACTGAGGGGGGCATTATCTGATTCAAAAAAGTTGGTTTTGTCAAACAGATTAGGCAAAAGTTCTTTGGGTCCACCATAAGATATAAAGACCATGCCGATGACAATAAGGCATGTTGCAATTAATTTTTCCATGACATTTGTTTTGTTATTTGATTGATTTAAAACGCGTTGCACACGCAACAACAGTTGATTTTTACGCTGCCCAGCAAAACTCATCGCAAACGCAGCAGAATAATATTGCATTTCTTGAACTACGACAAGCGATTTGGCATAAGCCATCGAGTTGCCGCATAACTGAATAGCGACATCATCGCAACAGTTTTCACGTTCGGCACGGATATTTGCCGAAATCCACCAGACGGCGGGATTGAAATAGAGTAGGGCTTCGATGACGGATTGAATGATGTTAAAAACATAATCATGGCGCATGACGTGGGCAATTTCATGCGCTAAAATCGCTTCTACTTCTTGTGGGTTCAGTCTGTTAATTGCGCCAATGGGGAATAAAACCATCGGTTTCAAGTACCCAACGACAACGGGCGAACGTACCAAAGCGGATTCAACGAGCGCAATATGTTTGCGAATATTAACCTTTTTTGATAAATTTTCAACCATGTCATACCAATATTCATCAACGGGAAAGTTGTGTTGATTCCGCAAATAATAGACATAACTGATGCCGCCCAGTAACTTTAAAATGAATAACCCCACGCCTAAAAGCCAAACTAAAACCACAAAATAAATATTGGCATCAAAATAGGCTTTCATGCCTGCTATACTGAGGGGTACGGGCGTGGCTTCTTTTTCACTTACAATGGGTTGTAATTCACCTGCTTCTATCGTTACTTTCAGAGATTCGGGTGTTTCGAATGAGAACTTTGTGGACTTTTTAGGTGTCGGAGTAGGTGT
>JAYTUR010000328.1:0-8015 GCA_043744475.1 Saprospiraceae bacterium
AACTAACTTTGTCTAATAGAACAGAAAAAAAAGGCGTGTCCATTCGTAATGTCGGACACGCCTTGTATTTTCACCACAAATCAAAATCAATCCAATCAATTTCATCTATCCAATCTGTGATTCAAACATGAAAAACTTTTTACTTCTACTCCTCGTGAGTTTTAGCCTGACGGCAAATAGCCAAACTAAAATAGCGGAAAAAACCAAAAATTGGAAAGCCTATAACGGCTTTATCAATTATTGGTGGGACGCAACGAATGGCAAAATTTATTTACTCATTGACAAATTCGACCAAGAGTTTTTGTACGCCAACTCATTGCCGGCGGGTATTGGCTCAAACGATATTGGTTTAGATCGCGGTCAAACAGGCTATTCACGTATTGTTTTCTTTCAAAAAATAGGAAAAAAAGTCCTTTTAACACAGCCTAATTACGGTTATCGGGTTTTGTCTAACGATAAAAACGAAGCCAAAGCGGTGCGTGAGTCGTTTGCCCAATCCATTTTGTGGAGTTTTATAGTTGATGAAGAAGAAGGTGGAAAAGTATTGGTAGATGCCACGGCTTTTTTCCTACGCGATGCCCATGGTGTTGTCAATCGTTTGAAAAGTTTGAAGCAAGGCACGTATAAATTAGATGAACCACGCTCTGCCATGTATTTGCCCAATACCCGAAGTTTTCCTCAAAATTCAGAGTTTGAAGCTATTTTGACGTTTACAGGTGGTGACGATGCGGGACGTTTTGTCCAATCCGTTGCCCCCTCAGTAGAAGCCTTGACGGTGAGGACGCACCATTCTTTTGTGCAATTGCCTGATAATGACTACAAACCCAGGCGTTATGATATTCGCAGCGGTTACAACGGCAATTCTTTCTATGATTATTCAAGTCCCATTTCTGAACCGATTGAAAAGATTGTCATTTCAAGGCATCGGTTGAAAAAGAAAGACCCCTCAGTAAAAGGGCTGTCTGAACCCGTAAAACCCATTGTTTATTATCTCGATAATGGTACCCCCGAACCGATTCGCTCTGCCCTTTTGGACGGTGCACGTTGGTGGAACAAAGCCTACGAAGCGGCGGGTTATAAAGACGCATTTCGGGTGGAAGTCCTACCCGATTCGGCTGATGCGATGGATATTCGCTACAATATGATTAATTGGGTGCATCGTTCCACACGCGGTTGGAGTTATGGCGCATCGGTGATTGACCCCCGAACTGGAGAGATTATCAAAGGGCAAGTGACTTTGGGTTCGTTGCGGGTTCGGCAGGATTATTTGATTTTTACGGGCTTATTGGCACCTTATGAGTCAGGTAAACCCGCTCCCGAAACAATGCAAAAAGCAGCTTTGCAACGTTTGCGCCAATTGGCAGCGCATGAAGTCGGTCATACTTTGGGTTTGATGCACAATTATGCGTCGAGTTTCAATGATAGGGCTTCTGTGATGGACTATCCGCACCCCTCAGTCATTTTGGATAAAAATGGCAATTTGGATTTTTCAAAAGTCTATACCAACGAAATTGGTGAGTGGGACAAACGGGCGATTATGTACGGATATGCTGATTTTTCCTTAGAAAAAGATGAAAATACGGCCTTAAATCGCCTTTTGGAAGAAAACACTGCAAAGGGTTTGCTTTATATTTCTGACTTCGATGCTCGCGCTGCCGATGGTTTACACCCTGTTGCGCACTTGTGGGACAACGGCAAAGAGGCAGGCGTTGAGTTAAAAAATGTCTTAGCCATTCGTCAAAAAGCATTGGCTAATTTTTCTGAAAAGGACATTACTGTTGGAACACCGATGTCTCGTTTGGAAGACGTTTTAGTGCCTGTTTACAACTATCACCGCTATCAATTAGAGGCTGTTTGCAAGCTGATTGGCGGTATGGATTACAGTTATTCGGTGCGAGGCGACAAGCAGCAAACGCCTAAAATTTTGGATAATACTGTCCAAAAGGCGGCACTCACTTCTGCGCTCGATTGTTTAGACCCCTCAGTATTGTTACTACCTGAAAACGTTTTGCAAATCATTCCGCCCCGTCCGCCTGAATATTATGGCTTTGGGGAGTTGATGCCAAAACGGTCGGGGTCTATCGTTGACCCCTTGGCAGCCGCCGAAGCCTTGACGAGTTATGAGTTTTCTTTCCTTTTCAATCCGCAAAGAGCGAATCGTTTAGTCGCTTTCAAAAGCCGCAATAATACCATTGGGTTTGATGATGTGGCAGATGCGATTATTGAAAAAACATGGAAAGCACCCCTCAATAAAGGCTTAGAAGGTCAAATACAATTGCAAACACAGCAAATGGTTGTTACTTTTCTTTTGGGTTTAAACCAAAGCGAATTGTCTAATTATGCCGTTAAATCCATTGCATACAGCCGTTTGCAAAGCATTAAAGCCTTGTGTGAAGGCAATCTGAAAGACAATTCATCAAACACGGCTCATTGGACATACACCATTGAGCGCGTAGAAAAACCTAAAGATATTTCGCTACCAACACATCGAGAGATGCCGCCGGGTGCGCCGATTGGATGTGATTGGGAGGATTGAGACAACCTCTTTGTTGTGAAACCCCTTCTCATTTTCCAAATTTTTGTGGCAATCTTTTTTAAAAATTAAGTGTCAAATCATAATTTGAGACAAGATATTGCAAACAATCAAGTGTCAAATCATAATTTGAAGCGATGCACCACATTCTTAAATAGACCTTTGTGAAAATATTTCGTTTTCAGACGATAGTTTTTCAAACAGTTTTTATCACAATTTTAATCTATTTAAAAATGAAAAATGTAATTTTTGGTTGTATAGCTTTAGTTGCGTTTATGACTTCCAGTTGTTCCGTCACGTCGAGTACGCTTATCAAGTCAAAAGAAAGTTTTGTTTTAGGCAATAATGAACATGGTTCTTTTAAAGTCAGAATGACAAATGCTTCACTTAATAATTTGAGCTATTATGAAGCACCCATAACTGGCGGCACACATTCTCCACAAAGCATAAAACCTTATCAAACTGCCATCATTAAAGTTGATAGAAATACCGCTTTAATCATTGACAATCCATCTAATATTATGGCAACTGTTAAGCTAAAGATTACAGGAGATGTTGGGCTTTCAATGGGTTATAAATAGGTAGAATTTGAAGAAATAACGACAAATCTTTTAGAAAAAGCCTTGCAAACACAAAATTTGCAAGGCTTTTTTGTCTAATAAAAACATAAACATTTTTACATTTTCACAATCGTCTGTACATCACTTGACCAGTTATTGCCTTGCAATGAGACGTAATAATTACCCGATACCCATTTAGATGCGTCAATGCTGAAATTGTTAAATCCTTTATTGACACCAACTGTTTTTGACAAAATTACACCACCTTTTGAATCATAAACAGTTAATGTTCCTGTCCCTTCTGTTTGGCTGTTCAATTCGATGTTTAATTTATCATTTGTGGGATTTGGAAAAGCTGTTACGGCGTTAAATGACTCCAAAGCACCATTGCCCATGTTGGCATTGTTGTTACCGCCACAATTCGTTGCATGAGGAACGCTAATGGTTACTCTGCCGCCGTTTAATGCCGTATTTTCAGTCATAATCAAGGCGGTAGAAGTCAAACTGCCTGTATTTATCAAATTAAAAACCCGAATGGATAATTCAGCCGATTGACCCGCAGCAAGGCTCGGAATGGTCCATTTTTCGCATTTTACACTGCCCGCACAGTATTGATTGTATGTTCCAACGCTTGCAGAAGCATTATTGTAAGCGGTGTTAGCAGGAAGCGGTACATTGACTTCTACATTTTCAGCGGCATAAATATCATCATTTTTAACAGTGACTTTCAATGTTGTATAATCAAAACGGCAGTATGAATTGTCGGTTGTTGTGTTGCTGATAGTCAATTTAGGTGCCCACAATTGAAATTTATCCAATTTCAAAAAGTCTTTCATAATGGGTGTCAAATCTGTATTATCCAACAAGCCACGTCCTGTGATGCGTGAAGCAAAATTGCCATTCACATTATCATCTGCACCGACCCAAATGTCAGCAGGGGTATGATTGCCGGGTGTTGCACCTAATGATGTGCTGTTGCCATTGACAATCGGGTTAGAACCATAAGCGATGACGATACGATTTGCCGTTGCATTGATGGGTTTTGGATATTTATATCCTTGAAAATCGTAGCTTGTGTATTGTGGATACCAACGCGCGCCAGGTGTTAAACCAATTGGATTAGGATTCACCCCACCGCCTGAAGCGGCTGTTTGCGCAGGTGTGGCTGCATAAGTACGGATTTTTGACGCATTTCTTTGCAAATCAGCTTCATCATGCAAGCCAACGATTGCCAAACCGCCACATTCATGGTCGGCTGTACTGAAAAGGAGCGTTTCTCTTGAATTATCAACCAACAAGTTACGTCCTTTGCCTATGGCATAATCATACGCTAAAACTTCTTTAATAAGATAATCTGACCCATAAATGCCT
This sequence comes from Saprospiraceae bacterium, assembly GCA_043744475.1. GTDB lineage: Bacteria > Bacteroidota > Bacteroidia > Chitinophagales > Saprospiraceae > JAAFJT01. The sequence continues at coordinate 4,465 of JAYTUR010000328.1, forward strand.
GACATAACAGGTGCAGTCGCAAAAACATAAATCGCATCAGGTGTTGGTGTTTCTTTGTCGGAACTGACACTCATGGTTGTCGAACCTGCTGCATAAGTGATGCCGCCAGCATTCGCATGTTCGAGGTGGTCAATACGTCCGCCTTCGACCATCAGAAAAAAGCCTTTGCTACCACCTTTGCGCTTTAATACTTCAATAGCAATTTGCGTCATATCTGCTAAACTCGGTTCCCATGGATACGTTAATTGACGGTCTTGTTCGTAATCCATCATCGAAGTAGTAAATAAACCTAAGAGTTTTGTATTGTTAGTAGCCGTAAATTGGTTCAAATCAATATTCAACAAGGCATCGCGGCTGTTGACGTATTTGAAGCCGCGACCTTTTGCAATTTCCACCAAATCAATATTATCGCTTCTATTACCGCCTACTTTTACATCAGCATTAGCAGCATCTTTTATGGCAATACCTCTCGAATCCAATACATTAGAGTTGGCAGAAGTAACGGTACGTGGTAAAAAGTGGCGCGAACCTCCGCCCAAGATAACATCAACATCAACGCCCCTTTTGGGCATCGGCAATACCCAATGTTTGTTTAGACTGTCGTAAACCGTACCAAAGATGCCTTTGTATTGCTCTTGCGACGATGAAATATATTGTGCCGCAATGATGTCTTCGATATCACGATTCCAAACATGACTTGCAAAATCGGCAGGTGTAGCATGAGTAATACGGGTTGTAGAGACAATACCGACAGCATAACCTTCTTTTTTCGCATTTTCCAAAATGGTTTCCACAGCTACATTCGCATCCATATTGAAAGCAACGGCTTCGTTGTGAACCTTACCTTTTTTACCGCTTGAATAAACTGTTGCACCGGGCGCAGAGTCTGTAATCCAAGAGTTCATGGAGTGCGTTGTTAAAACGGTGTTATAACGCAAGTTATCCGCTTGCATCAATCGGAATTTAGGATCATCGCTGAAACGCGAGCCGTCTTGACCTTGACCCAATGACATACGCGCCGCCGTTTTTGGGGCAACACCGTAGCCATCACCAATAAACACAATGACATTGCGTGGCTTTTGAGCAGAAAGAACACCCACAAATGAGAGACATAAAAAAGCAGACAAAATGAGAGAACGTTTGTTGATAAAACGATTCATAATAGTTAGTTTTAAACTTTTAAGAAATAGGATTTTTTTATTTGTGGTAAAATTATACACGTCATGTTACCAGAAAATTAACTCTATATTAAGTCATCTTTAAGTTTAAAATCCTATTTCTATATGGCTAACAATCAACGCTTTATATCCCCCTCAGTAAAAACGTGTTATTTGAGTAATTGGGCAACCTCCTTTTTAGAAAGTTTCAAAACTTGCGTATCAGAAGCCAACCACAAATTGCCTTTGCCATCAAAAAAACCCTTTTTCCATATACTTTCAAAAGAGGTATTCATTTTGATTTGAGCAATTTTAGGTTTTCCTGCATTAGAATACACTTCAATAGTTGCGCCGTGTTGATGTTGTTGTGTCAATTCTTTTTGACGCATTAATATAAGACCATCAGCTGTCAAAAAAAGAAAATCGCCTGTGGGTGTCAGCACTTGGTCAAATATTTTATTTCCTCTTTTGCCCAAAAATTCAAAGCCTTCGGCGTGAGATGTAACACTTTTTGCGCTGGTTTCTAAAAAAGCAATCGCCTCTTGCATCACAACCGATAAATGTCCACCGTCAAGACAATATAATCGGTCAACAGAATTGTCAGGAATCTCAAAACCGCCTACGCCTTCTTCTGTATATAGTTGAATACCACCTGTTTTTTCTATCCTCATCAAACCTGTATTGGTGCCAACCCATTCAAAATCGCCGCAACGACAAAAATCTTCTGCTCGAATATGTGCCACAATGGTTTTATGCAACAGCTTATCTTTAATTGAAAATGCACCATCATCAGCCGTGGAAACAAGTAATTCGAGTGTCTTTGGGTCTGTTTTCAAGGACAACACATCTATTTTGCCGTCTTTAATGCCTTTCCAAATTACCCACTCATTTTTATCGTTTCCATACACAAGGCTGTGTGCTGTGCCTATCCAAATCTTTTCTTTTAAGACTGTCGCAGCATTTATAGATTCATCAAATTGTTTAATAGATTCCCATGTTTTGCTTTTCATATTGAAAGAAAACAAGGCTTTGTCACCGACAAGAAGAATGGATTTATCTGTTTTTAAAAAAGTAACGGGGTTTACTTTTTTATCAAAATCAATGGTTTGTACTTGACTTGATACCGTAAATGTTGTTATGAGGAGTACCGCAACAACGAAGCTGATTTTATGCAATGTCATAAGTATTCTATTTTTAAGGTGCAAAAGTCATTAACCTCTGTTACCTCAATATGAAGTACATATTACTTTTCAGTTAAGTTTTAGCAAGGTGGTAGGATTGTTATACGTAAGTGAAAATGGTTTTTGGATAACAAGTTTAGGAAAATTTTAAATTTTCCTAAACTTGTTTCGTAAATCTGGATGATAAAAATGTTACAACATAAATTTATTTCTACCTTCTTTCAATTCCAAACTTTTCCCTTTCCAAATCAATATGCCTGTTATCTTTTTAGGTAAATCAATATCAATAGTCCATTTATTGTTGTCTAATTGATAACTAACGGTCAATGTGCCATTTGGATGTGGGATTGAACCGCTGATGTTTTTGATGTCGCCTAAATGCGGTTCTATTTTAACTTTTGAAAAACCTAAGCCATCGCTGTCAATGCCCAAAATCGTTCTAAAAAACTCAATATTGGGGCTTGAACCCCACGCATGACAATCGGAACGGGTTTTATTTAAGTCGGGCGTTTCACCCCACGTTGTCAAACCCATACTTATATTTTCACGCCATGTATCCAACCATGTCAAATAGTCATTGCCCAAACCCGCTTTTATTAAGGCTTGATGAATGTAGTATTTGAAATAAATGGACGCAGGAGCTAAGTCTTTATTGGTTAAAATTTGTTCGGCTAATGGCTGCATTTCGACGTTACTAACAACACCCGTCAGTATCGCCAAAGCATTGGCATGTTGTGAAAAAAGGTCTTTTTCGATGCGGTCGGCGTACAACTTTTTTGTGTTGTCCCAATATTTGGCTTTTATAGTTTTCTTTAATTGTTCAGCATAAGTCGTATAAATCGAAGCGTATTCTTTCATGCCTAATTGACTTTCCAAATCTGCTGCCACTTGATAGGCGAAGAGCAATTGCAAATCTAAAAGCGCCGAAGTGCCGTCTTTACTGAGGGGTCCAACGCCCGAACGCCACTCTTTTGCCGTCACCCAATCAGTGAACATCCATTGCGGCACGTCTTTTAAAGTGCCATCTGGTTGTTGATAATGCCTGAAATAGTCCAATATTTGTCTTTGTCCCGACAATTTGTTTCTAATGAAATTTATATCCTTTCCATAACGACTGTAATCATGTAACATACCGATATACCAGAGCGAAAAAGTCGGAATATACTGAGGGGTATAGGAAGGATGCCTTGACAGCGTAACCCCTTCAGGTTGA
>JAYTUR010000329.1:0-8012 GCA_043744475.1 Saprospiraceae bacterium
ATTCGAGCGTTGATTGATTATAGCCAAGTATCGGATGTTTTTAAAATATCCGATACTTATGAGACGCAAACATAACTAATCAACGCTCGAATGTAAAAAGTTTCCCGAACGTAGCGCATTTAACCATTGGAAGCACAAAGGTAAACCATTCGTCCATGAAAAAAAAACCAAGCTTTCAAAAAGACTTAGCCTCAAAAGAACCTACGTGAGAAACGATAATTTGGGTTTTAAAACAGCTTCTTAGTCTCATCGCACACGACATTCGAGCTCCCCCTCAGTATTTTTTTCAAAAAAAAACAGAAAAAAACAGAAATACTCAAATCCCTTTCGATAAGTTTGCAACCTTAAAATAAAAAAAATACTGTTTTGCTGAAACAATTGGCTGCCATATCATTCCTGCTTCTGTTGCTGTTCAATGCGTTCGGCTACTATCTGCTGTTCGGTTATGAGCAAGCACAGGCACGTCAGCAATCCGTTCAAGCCCTCCAAGAAATACCAGAATCAGCGTTTTTGGTCGTTAAAATGCTCGTTTCGCCTTATGCTCACGTCGAAGACCGCGATTTTGAATACGTGCAAGGTGAATTTAACCGCGACGGCAAAACCTATAATTTTGTCAAAAAACGCATCGTCAACGACTCACTTGAATTGTACTGCCTCAACAACCAGCGACAAGACCAATTGACGGCACAATTCAATAATTTTATCAAACAAAACTTTTTGAACGGTCATAACAGCTCGAACTTACCGACCAAACAAATGCTTAAATCTTTCCTCAAAGATTATTTGCCAAACGATATTTATATTCTTGTTGATTGTTCCCCAATCAAAACGTCCGAGTGCTCCAAAATCACAATTGCACCAAGCAGTGCCTTAACGTCTCCTTATTTATCACTTCATTCTCCACCGCCCAACGCGGCTTAATTTCTCTTTTTTGACAAAATGTAACCCATTTTGGTAGCCTTTGAGGGGTTACTTCTGAACAGATATGTACTTGGTCTTGAGCAAATGTTATTGCTTAATACCTTTTGTACATGATCCATGATGTTGTTACATACTGTCATTCCTCTACTTTCTTTTTAAAAAATCTAAGAAACTGTTTTAAAACCTTCATTAAGGTCGCCCCCAGGGTTGATTCGTTCTATTTTGAAAGCGGCAGAGCCGCGGAATATTTGTAGCATTAGAATTTTCCACGGCATTCAAGGTAGAGCACCGAAATATTATTGGGTTACGGTGCTCTGCACCTTGAAGATACCGTACATAATTTGCTATGAGCGCATTTTGCGCCATCACGCTCTGCGTGACAAATATTAAGGTGCTCTGCACCATTTTGGAACTAATCAACCCTGGGGTCGCCCCTACGGAGGAACGTTTTAAAACAGTTTCTAAAAATCGTTTACCACACTCATACTGAGGGGGTCTAAACGGCATTTATAAACATCTTTTTTATAAAAATTAAACTAACAAGAAAATGAAATCTAAAAACTTTACAATCATCTTAGTCGCTGTATTCAGTATTTTTTTACATCTCAATACTGCTTTTTCACAAGGCTGTGTCGCTGTTCGTCAAATGGGTGGCGTGTGCGCTATGTCGTCTGCCACATCTTATAACCTCAATAAAGGTGAATTTCAAGTCGGTGCCAACTACCGCTATTTCCATTCATGGCGGCATTTTGTAGGTACAGAGGAACAACCGCAACGCCAAACAACAGGTGGCGGTCACAACGCAGACGGTACAGAGCGCGGCAATGCGGTCAATATCTATTCTCATGCCTTAGATATGAATGTCTCTTACGCCCTCACTGACCGTATTCAATTCAACGCAACGCTTCCGTATGTTCACAATGAGCGTTCACAAGTACTCAGACAATCAACGCCTACGAAAGATACCTTCCGTTACAGTGTCTATGCAAAAGGGCTTTCGGACGTGCGGTTCAGTGCAAACTATTGGGTTTTCAATCCTAAAACAGCGCATAAAGGCAATTTAATGTTGGGTCTTGGTGTAAAATTGAACACAGGTAGCCATTCTGAAGTGGACAATGCACCACAATCAGATGGCACAACCAAAAGCGTTGTCATGGACCAGGCCATCCAACCCGGTGATGGTGGTGTGGGTATATCTGTTGAATTACAAGCATTTAGAGAATTGTACAAAGGCATTTATGGCTTCGCAAATGGCTATTATTTATTCAATCCAAAGCAATCGAATGGCACTGCTAAATCTGCCCCCTCTAAAGGATTAGAAGGTTACGAAATTTATGCTTCTCCAGACCAATATTTCGCCCGCGCTGGTTTCATGGGTGCTGTCGGCAAATCAAAAAACTTATCTTTTTCTTTGGCAGCAAGGCTTGAAGGTATTCCTGCTTATGATGCTTTTGGCGGTCAAGTGGCGTATCGTCGTCCGGGTTATGTCGTTGCCATTGAACCCGGTTTGACCTTCCGTACTGGGGGGCATACTTTAAGTCTGTTTGTACCTTACAATTTCATTAGAAACCGTATTCAAAGTGCAGCTGACATTGCTTCTCAGAATTTAAAAAATGCCACTATCACTGACCCAACCAAACTGGTACACGTACAAGGTGATGCTGCATTTGCGGATTATTCCATCAGCGTAGGTTATGCCTACCGCATCGGCAAACGTGCAAAAACACTGAAAGTACCTGCTTTTAAAAATGTAAATTAATAAGACGTACAATGGTGAATGAGAACAAAACGCTCATTCACTATTGTACAATTCTTTGACAATCAAATATTTAGAATTATGAAAAAAAATCACTCTTACAAAAAACTTATTTTTTTCTTCGTTTTAGCGACCTATTTCCAAGCTACAGCGCAATCACCAACCGACGGATTGATGATGCCCAAAGGCAGTTTATGCAGCGTGGTTGCCTACTCCAACAGCAGTTGGGAGAACTATTGGGAAGGCGAAAAAAAACGCAGCAACAGCAACCTCGGCACATTCACATCGCAAAATGTAATGCTGATGGGTGCATTAGGTCTGACCGATAAAATGAACATCATCGTTGGTTTACCTTATGTTTGGACTTCTTCAAACACCAGTTATTTGTCTGGACAAAAAGGTTTGCAAGACTTATCAGCCTGGTTGAAATACAGAATCGTGGAAACCAAAAGCAATTTTGGCGACATTAAGGTCTTTGCAACGATTGGCGGTTCCATACCTACTACAAATTATATTGCTGATTTTTTACCTTTTAGCATTGGTTTACACACCAAAACAGCGTCAGGTCGCCTCATTGTCAACTATTCAAAAAGCGGTTTTTATCTCAATGCACAGGGCGGCGCAACACTTCGGAGCAATGTCAAAATTGACCGTAACTCGTTCATTTTCAATAACAAACTCTATGAAAGCGATGTCATGCCTGTACCGAATGCTGCAGATGGCAGCTTAACATTGGGTTATTTGAGTAGCCGTTTCCAAACGGCTGTTTCGATTGACAAATTTGGTTGTTTGTCAGGCGATGATATTCGGTACAACGATGCGCCTATTTTGACGAATAATATGAAAGCCACGAGCATCAATTGGTTCGGTCGGGTCAACTTAGGGCATCTGTCACTCATCGTCAATGCTGGAAAAGTCTTGAAAGGTCGCAATGTCGGTGAAACAACAAGTTTCGGCGGCAGTGTGCTGTACTGGTTTCAAGTTTTTGATAAAAACAAAGCCGCCGCGAATTGATAAGTAGTCGTTAGTCAACAACTGTCATTAGTCATTGTCGTGAACCGATGTATATAAATGGTTTATCAAGAAATGAAACAGCGATTATTTACAACGACCTATTTATAAAAAAGACATCCTTTTAAAATCATAAATTTCATATAAAATGAAAAAAGTCAATACTTTATACATAAAAATTACAATCATTGCATTGCTTTTTGTCTCGATGTATGCTTGCGACAAAACCATTGACAGTGCAGAATCAGACGCATATACCCCCCTCAGTATAGACGAAAATGGCGGCACTTGGAAGCCTATTCTCGTAACGAGTGGTACAGATATTACAGTCGCTGCACCCACGACACCCACTTCGTCTGAATATCAAGCCGAATTGACCGCCTTGAAAGCAGCCCTTAGTGGTGCAACATCTGACCAAAAAACGGCTGTCAAATATTGGAGCGCAGGCGGCACGATTCGTTGGAACGAAATTGCTCGTGACTTAGCAGCGCAATACAATATTCCACCAAATTACAAAGCAGATGGCACTTATCCGACACCCGACGCAAACAATCCATTGGCTTATCCGCGTTTTCCGTTTTGCAATCCACCGTATGCGGCTCGTGCATTTGCCTTATTGAGTGTTGCCCAATACGATGCTTTGATAGCCACTTGGAAATACAAAAGTCAATACAAACGCGCTGCACCTTACAAAACGGATGCGACCATCACCCCCTCAGTACCGAAGTCAGATTTGCCTTCTTATCCGTCCGAAGATGCCGTTATTGCGGCTGCTTCACGTGAAGTTTTGAAGTTTTTGTTTCCCGGCGAAGTGCCTTTGCTCGAAGCGAAAGCAACTGAGCATAAAAACAGCCGCCTTTGGGCAGGTGCGAATGTGCAAAGCGATATTGATGCAGGTGAAGCCTTAGGTAAAGCCGTGGCTGCCAAAATCATCGCTTACGCCAAAACCGACAACATGGGCAAAGCAAACGCCCAAGCTGATTTTCCATTACTCCGCGCCGATGCCACTAAACGGGGTTTAACAACACAGTGGACAAGCCGAGATATACCTTCTCGCCCACCGATGTTGCCTTTTTTCGGCAATGTCAAAACATGGAATTTTGACAGCGCAACAAAAGTAGCGATTCGCCCCGCCGCGCCACCAGCAGTTGGGAGTACTAATTTTACAAAAGACTTAGACGAATTGCGCTCAATCGCTAAAAATCGCAGCCGCGAACAATTCCGCATCGCCTCTTATTGGGCTGATGGACCCGGAACTTATACGCCCCCAGGACATTGGAACAGAACAGCCACTGAGTTGATTTATAAAAACAAGTTCAGCGAAATCCGTGCGGCACGCACCCTTGCCTTGGTCAATACCGCTATCGAAGACGCTGGTGTAGCTTGCTGGGATGTCAAATACTATTATTTGGTACCACGTCCAACCGAAGTTGATGCCGCCGTGACGACCTCAACAGGTATTCCTAATTTCCCCGCTTTCACATCGGGACATTCGACATTTTCGGCAGCAGGGGCAACTGTTTTAAGTTACATATTCCCATCTGAAGCGACCAGCTTGAATGCACTCGCCAAGGAAGCGTCCGAATCGCGTATTTATGGCTGCATTCACTACCGTTTTGATTGCGAAATTGGTTTGGTACATGGTCAGAAAATAGGTAACTATGCCGTGAATCGGGGGAAAGCGGATGGTTCGGGGCTTTAAGTTAATTAGTTAATTAGGTGTCGTAAACAGAAAATTTTCTGTTTACGACACCTTTACCCCCTCAGTATTTTGACAACAAATCAATCCAATAAAAAATGAAAAAACTATTTTACTTCGGTGTCTTAGGTTTGCTGCTTTTTGAAGCCGCCAACGTCTATTTCATAATGCCCATGCCAGGCAGCCAAGCAATGAACAGCATTGATGTGGCTTATTTCCTCTATACTTGGCGTTGGGTATTTCGAGGTCTTCTAAGTATTCTCATCATTTTAGGATTAAAAAAGGCTTTTCAAAGCTCAAAGTTATTTTCGTTACTCTCTTTAATGGCTTTATTTGCAGTCGTTTATGAGACCAATTTCGAAATGGCTGCCGACAGTGTGTTCCTTCAAACGAGCAACTTGGAAATGAAAAGTGTAGCTGAAAACAAAGTAGATACCAGCCGAATCGTTATAGGTATTCAATACAACGGGCAAGCAAAAGCCTACCCCATTCAATACCTCGGCTACCACCACCAAGTATTCGATAGCATTGATAACAAACCCATTATCGTCACTTATTGTACTGTTTGCAGAACAGGGCGTGTGTTTGGTGCGATGATAAATGGTCAAAAAGAAAATTTTAGATTAGTCGGAATGGATCATTTCAATGCCATGTTTGAAGATAAAACCACCAAAAGTTGGTGGCGGCAAGCAACGGGTGAAGCCATTGCAGGTATGCTAAAAGGTCAAGTTTTGCCTGAATTGAGTAGCACGCAAATGGCTTTAAAACAATGGCTTTCTTTGTACCCGAATAGTTTGATTATGCAACCAGATCAAAATTTTAAAGTAGCGTATGACAGTTTGAGCAACTATGAGGCAGGAAAACGCAAAGGCAAATTAACCCGTCGGGATAGCCTCTCGTGGCAAAACAAATCATGGATTGTCGGTGTTTCGATGGGTAATGAAAGCAAGGCTTATGATTGGAATGCCTTAGAAAAACAACGAATTATCTATGATTTATTGGATAATCAACCCATAGCCCTCATATTGGCAAATGACAATAAAAGTTTTTGGGCACTCCGTCGGGCGGATAAAAACCAGACATTTACGTTGATGAATGATACTTTGACAGATCAACAAAATCGCTACAATTTAATGGGTGTATCTCTCGACCCAAGCCGACCAAATCTCGAAAAAATAAATGCTTATCAAGAGTATTGGCACAGTTGGCGAACATTTCATCCTGCGACTAAAAAGTATTTATAAAAAAGCCTTTTAGTCCACAATTCTGTATAATCCTAATATTTTTAAAGTCCTTTTTAATGAAAACACCCATAAAATGACCATTAAAATTAAAGAGTTTTGTTTTTGTATAGTCTTGTTAATTTGTAACGGCGGACGACTTTTGAGTCGTCCACCGTTTTTTTGTACAAAAAAGCACGTCTTACCCCCTCAGTAAAAACGTGCTTTTGATGTATCAGAAAATTATCGTTTACTGAAATTTGGCTGCTATGGCTGCCGCCAGTTCAATCATTTCCTCAGACGACATGGGAAAGTGATTTTTAAAATTAAAATCAGACATCTGATTTGTTGGTATCAAATGAAGATGCGTATGTGGCACTTCCAAACCGACTACTGCTATGGACACCCTCAAACAAGGTACAACCGCTTCAATCGCTTTCGCAACCCGCTTCGCAAAAGGCATAATCGCAGCAAGTATCCTATCGTCTTGGTCAAAAATATAATCTATTTCTGCTTTGGATACGACGAGCGTATGCCCTTTTACCATTGGACGAATATCGAGGAATGCGATAAAATGCTCATTTTCGGCAATTTTGTAGCAAGGAATTTCACCCTTGATGATGCGTGTGAAAATAGTAGTCATAATAAAAGACGTTAGGATTTTAGTATTTTAAGTACAAAGACGATAAGATTATGATGCAACCTTATCGTCTTTGTACTTAAAATACTAAAATATAAATTTATAAAATACTGATTTTAACCACTTTAAATTCAATATTTCCATTGGGCGTAGAAACGTAAGCCATGTCGCCAACCTCCTTACCAAGTAAGCCTTGACCAACAGGTGAATTAACAGAAATTTTACCTGACTTGAGGTCAGCTTCTGATTCAGGAACGAGTTTATACGTCACTTGTTTTTTCAATTTGACATTTTCAATGGTCACAGTGGAAAGGACGCTGACTTTCGAATCGTCGAGTTGGCTTTCGTCAATGATGCGAGCATTACCGAGTTTGCCTTCTAAATCAGCAATTTTTGCTTCAAGTAAACCTTGAGCATCTTTGGCTGCATCGTATTCGGCGTTTTCGGACAAATCTCCTTTTTCACGGGCTTCAGCGATGGCAGCAGCAGCTTCTTTACGTCCAACAGAACGTAGTACGTCAACTTCGGCTTTCATCTTTTCGTAGCCTGCTTGTGTCAATAAAGTGTATTGAGCCATATCTATTGCGTTTTATCTAAACGAATATGTTTAGTTTTTAAGAAAAAAATTTTGCAAACAGCTTAAACATCAAGCCGTTCGAGTGGTTTTACCCCCCTCAGTAATCCATCTATTTTTGTATGAAAATTAAGAAAAAATGGGAAGATACACGAAAAAACGAGAAGGCTTCAATCCTATTCAGGAGAAAC
>JAYTUR010000330.1:0-7972 GCA_043744475.1 Saprospiraceae bacterium
TAGATTTCTTACTCGTACGCCTTTCGAGCGAAGCGAGAAACAGGGCGTGATTGTATCTCCGAACTCACGTTAATTTAAAAATAGCTCAACACCCATGGCTTGCAATATGATAATCAATAAGCCGACGACAATGCGATAGTAACCAAAGACTTTGAACCCGTTTTTGGTCAAAAAACCTATAAATGTACGGATAGCAATCAAAGCGACAATGAAAGCCACGATATTACCGACCGCCAAAACGCCCCAGTCTGCACTACTGAGGGGGGCTATTTCTCCGAGTTTTACACCTTTCCAAAATTCGTAACCGTCTTTAAGTGTAGCTGCTGCCATAGTTGGCACTGCAAGGAAGAATGAAAATTCAGCAGCCTTTTGGCGAGTCAATTTTTGCGTCAAACCGCCTACGATTGTCGCCGCTGAACGGCTTAATCCAGGGAAAATCATAGCAAGGACTTGGAAACCACCGATGGTTAGTGCTTTTTTATAAGTAACAACTTGGCTTTCTTCCGTTGGGTTGTCTTCGTTTCCGATAAACCAATTGTCAATAAACAGCAAAAGGATACCGCCTACGAGTAACATAACAGCAATAAAAGTAGGACTTTCGAGCAAGGCTTTGACGTGTTTATAGAACAAAACACCGAACACAGCTGCGGGTAGAAATCCGACAGCAAGTTTGACATAAAAATCAAAACTCTGCAAAAAACGCCGCCAATAGAGAACGACTACGGACAAAATAGCACCGAATTGGATAACAACCTCAAACATTTTTGTGAAATCGCTGCCAGCAATGCCCATGAGCGACGATGTGATGACCATGTGACCTGTGGAACTGACGGGTAGAAACTCCGTTAAGCCTTCCACTATGGCGATGATAATGGCTTGTATATATGTCATTATTTTAAAGTTAAATTTTTCTAAAATAAAAATAGACCTATAAGGATTTGTTGCGCCTTATAGGTCTTGAAATAAGCATATTTTAAGGCTTACTCAGCCGTTACATTTTTTTTGAAGATAGCGTAAATCTGTACGCCTAAGCCCAAAAGAATGAAAAAAGGCGCAATAACAGTCCTTGTGGTGCTATAAATGATGCTTTCGTCCCATACATTTGGGTCGGGCATTGCACCACCTGACATACAAATGAAGCCAACTGCCATGATAGCTAAGCCGATGAGCATCCATTTATATGTTTCACGTCCGAATCCCAATTTGTCATTGCGTTGTCCAAATACTGAGTTGGTAGCTGCTTTTGCCTTTGCAGGTGTCGCTTGTGGGCGTGCAGATACAGTCGCTTTAGGCTGTATTTGTATGGGTTGTGGTTTTTGCTGCGGCTTATTAGGTTTTGCCATTTTTTAAAAATTTGATGGTGTAAAAATTTATTTCTAAATAGCTAATTGTATATCAACTTTTAATTTCGGATGCAAAGAAAATGAATTTCATACTGAGGGGGGTGTTAATTTGAGTTAAAAAGTTAAAACTTTTGTCAAATTGTCATTTGACATTCGTCATTAGTCATTTATGGTATGTTATTTAAACGAATGACTCAATGACAAATGACTGATTAATGACTTTTTAATACAATTTGTCAAGCCGCATCTTCAAATATTTATTGACGACATAAAATGTGCTAACCCAACTGATAAGAACGCCAAGCAGAATCAAGCCTGTAATATATAGCCAGAATACGTGGTTTTTCAGCAAAAGGTTGAGCTCAGGTGCTTCTTTTTGAATAAAAAACCAAATCGCTCCCATGATACCAACCGCAATCAATGCACTGATAAAACCGTTCCACATACCACGACGGATATAGGGACGGCTGATAAAGCCCCACGAAGCACCCACAAGTTCCATATTTTTGATGATAAAACGGTCGCTGTATAGATTGAGTCGTATGGTGTTGTGTATCAAAGTAATAACAACTATAATGAATAATGCGGTGATGATGAAGGCAATAAGTGCAATTTTCTGAACTGTTTTTGATACTTCACCGATTAAACCTTCGTCCATATACACATCTGAAACAGCTATATTTTCTTTCAACCGGTTTGAAATGGCTGTGATGCTGTCGACAGACATACAGGTGGATTTCAGATTGACGGAATAGGCATCAAAAAAGGGTAGGGGCATGTCGGGATTGATATAGTCGTCGCCTAAACTTTTGCGCATGGTCTCGGCAGCTTCTTGTTTTGAGACGAAACGGGCTTCTCTTGTGAAGCTGGCAGTCGGCAACCAGCTTTTTAAATCGCTTAAAGCGGTAGAGTCAGCTTCTTCTTTCAACTCAACCATCATGCTGATTTTTTCCTGCTGGCTATCGGCTTGTTGCTTCACAAACAACAACGTTGTTCCGAAAAAGCCTAATAAAAACAAAACCAATGCGACGCTGATGATGCTATAAAAATAATTAGTTTTTCGCCTTTTTGTCATTTTATGTGAAAATATTGAGATAAACGATGACTTTTATGCCGCAAAAATACTATTATTAACTGTGATTTTAGAATTTTAGAATTTTAAGTATGATTACTTCCTATTTTCTTATGAATATCATGTTTTATATTAATAACTCAAAAATCTAATATTGGTAAGATATTTGTTATTTCAATAAGTTGTTAAAGAAAACTTAATTCATAAAAAAATGAAATTCATTACGTTCTAAACAAGGTAACTTTGAGAGACTATACATTGGATAAACAGCCTATCTTTGCCGCGCTGACTTATGAACATTTTAGTGATATTATAAACTTTGAATCTCTTTTGCTTGTGCCACGAAATCTTGTTATCATACCAACCTACAATGAGAAAGAAAATATCGTCAAAATTATTGATGCTGTTTTCAGTCTCGAAATGCCGTTTCACATCTTAGTTGTGGACGACGGCTCGCCTGATGGTACAGCCCAATTAGTCAAAAATCATCAAGCGTATTACCCTGATTCTTTACATATTATGGAACGAAAAGGTAAATTAGGTCTTGGCACGGCTTATATTGCAGGCTTCCGGTGGGGGCTTGATAAAGGTTATGATTATATTCTTGAAATGGATGCAGACTTTAGCCACAAGCCCACTGATTTGGCTCGTCTTGTGCGTGCTTGTACTGAGGGGGGCGGTGATTTGAGTGTTGGTAGCCGTTATGTGAAGGGTGGGGATGTTAAAAACTGGACTTGGGACAGAATTTTATTGAGTTATGGCGCGTCTTGGTATGTGCGTTTTGTCACTTGGTTGCCTGTTGCAGACCCGACTGCGGGCTTTGTTTGTTACTCTCGCAGTGTTTTAGAGGCGATTGATTTGAGTAAAATACGCTTTATCGGTTATGCTTTTCAAATTGAAATGAAATTTGCGGCGCATACTTTAGGTTTTAAAATCAAAGAAGTACCTATCAAATTTGTTGACCGTGTAGAAGGCGTTTCAAAAATGAATATGAGTATTTTTAGCGAAGCGATAAAAGGTGTCCTACAAATGCGTTGGGCAAGTTTTTTTAATTCATACAGAAATCAAAAAATAAAAGCGGAGGCTTCTGTTGAGGCGTGAAATGACTATTTGAATACTCAATTGTCCTTTTTAAGTTGTATAAACGGCATCTGTTTCTGAAAGGTCTTCTTGCGATACTCCCTCAGTATAAAGCGTGTTTTTTTCCCAAACAGGGATTGAAAAACTAAACACAGAGCCTTCGTCCTCTTTTGATTCTGCCCAAATTGTACCGCCTTGTTTCTCAATAATTCTTTTACATATCGCTAAACCGATGCCATTACCCGTTATGCGGTCGTTGTTGAGCCTTTGAAAAATACCAAAAATTAGGTTTTTATATTTTTCATTAAAGCCGATGCCGTTGTCTTTGAAGCTAAACTCCCATTCGTTTTTTATTTGAATAACAGAAATGTCTATTACAGGGTGACGCAACGGATGGCGATATTTTATGGCATTGCTGATGAGGTTTTGGAAAACTTGAACAAGCAACAGGCGATTGACCTGAATCGTAGGCAGTTTTGAAGCCCTAATTTCTGCATTACTCAAATTGATTGTTACTATTAAATTCTGCTTGGTTTCTGAAAGCACTTTTTGGACATTGACCGTTTCGATGGGTAAACTCTGGGCACTCCAACGGGTATATTCACGCATATCTTTAATGAGCGTACTCATCCGTTTAGCACCTTCTATCACAAATTTAAAATCTTTTTGAGCATCTTCATTGCGGAGTGGGGTAATATAACGTTGTTGAATAAACTGTGAAAAACTGGTAATCATGCGCAGTGGCTCTTGCAAATCATGGCTGATGACATAGCTAAACTCTTCTAACGAAGCATTTTGTGCCTTCAATTGACGCGTCGTTTCTTGTAATTGAATGTCAGCAAGGCGTTCATGTGAAATATCTGTAAACATAGAAATCGTATATAATTTATTGTTTACAGTCATTTGAGACATGGTTTGGCGTACCCATAAAGTCGAGCCTGATTTTTGAAAAATACGTTGTTCAATAGAACCATTTTTTTTCTCTAATAGGGCATCGAGTTGTTCATGCGTCAAAATATCTTCTGGATACATAAGATTATGGAGTCCCATGTCTAAAAGCTCCCCCTCAGTATAACCCGTCATTTTTTGAAAATATTGATTCACTTTGAATGTTTTGTAGTTATTATCAAGCATAACAATGCCAATGGGTGCGTTGTCGAAGATATTGCGAAACCACAATTCGCTGTCTTTTAGTTCATCCTCTCTATCATGCAGTATGTGTAGGTAGTCCAATTTTATATAAAAAACATAATATCCGACACTGAATAGTAGCAGCGCGATGGAAGTAATAAATTTTTTAGTATGCAAATTTATCGGACTGAGCCAAACAAGACCTATGAAACAAAAAGAAGCCAAAAGGACATATAAAGTCATCATTGTTTTATCCTTGAACATACCAGTCATGCCGACGAGGAAAGTTAAGGTAAAAACGGTTTCTGTAATGTCGAACTGATTGAGATAAGCGGCATTTGAAATAATAAAGGCATAGGATATCGAAAATAAATTGCCCGTTTCATTCGCCCATTTTTTGATAAAGGTAACGTAGTAAGAAGCTAAAACTAAAGATAATTGTATGACAATCAATATATTACGAGCAAGCAATAAGTCTGGAATAGGCTGCTCAAATGTATTATTAATAATGGGAATTAGACAAAGGACACTTGTGCCGATAAGAGTGCCAACTCGGAAATCAAAGACATCGTAACCGTCTGAGTTACTGTTGAGTAGTTTTAGTATTTTTTTTTTCAAACTTGTGAATACTAAGACGAAGTTAAGAAGATGTTTTTCGTAATACTCTCAAAAATAATAAAGCCCATGCGGTTTGCATGGGCTTTACAGCATTTTTTTCTAAAAATACCGCTATTCAAGTATGATTTATTAATGTAAAATTAACCTTTGATAACTTGCGCAACTGTTGCACCAATGTCAGCAGGTGATTTGACGACATGGATACCACATTCGCCCATGATGCGCATTTTGGCTTCGGCTGTATCGTCAGCCGAACCAACAATCGCACCAGCATGACCCATTTTGCGACCTTTTGGTGCTGTTTGACCTGCAATGAAACCAATAACGGGTTTTTTATTACCTGTTGCTTTAATCCAATTGGCTGCGTCGGCTTCCATGCTACCGCCGATTTCGCCAATCAAAACGATGGCATCGGTTTCGTCGTCGTTCATAAACATCTCAACGGCTTCTTTCGTCGTCGTGCCAATAATTGGGTCGCCGCCAATACCGATAGCTGTTGACACGCCCAAACCTGCTTTTACAACTTGGTCTGCTGCTTCATAAGTCAAAGTGCCTGATTTTGAAACAATACCAATACGTCCTTTTTTGAAGACAAAACCAGGCATAATACCTACTTTTGCTTCGCCTGGTGTGATAATACCTGGACAGTTTGGTCCAATCAAACGACAGGGTTTGTCATTCAAATAAGCCTTTGCTTTCATCATATCTTGAACGGGAATCCCCTCAGTAATACAGATAATAACTTCAATTCCTGCTTCTGCGGCTTCCATAATGGCATCTGCGGCAAATTTTGGAGGCACAAATATGAGAGTTACATTGGCTTTGGCTTTGATAACAGCTTCTTCAACGGTGTTGAAAACAGGACGATCGAGATGTGTCGTACCACCTTTACCTGGTGTAACGCCACCAACGACGTTCGTACCGTATTCAATGCACTGTTCGGCGTGGAATGTACCTTCTTTACCCGTAAAGCCCTGTACAATGACTCTTGAGTTTTTATTGACTAATACTGACATATCAAATGAGTGAAAAAGTGAATGAATGAGAGAATATTGATATTCCGTTATTGCGGTGTAAAAATATATAGATTTCTATATGTTTTAGGCATGAGACCTTATTTTTTTTTGTCAATGACAAAAACATCTTCATCATTGGTTTTCATGAAGTAGCGTTCGCGGGCAAATTTTTCGGTATTGTTTTCCATATCAAGGCGTTGTGCCTCGACTTCTTTGATGAGGTTTTGGTAGTAAATCTTATCGTTTTGCAACCTATTGACAGTTCGAGCGAGTTTGATTTGTGTAAAAACATTGGCTTTATCGAAAAACAACATCCATAAAAAAAATACAGCTAATATGATAAAGACGCGGTTGCGAAACCCTTCGGGTAATTTATTAACCAAAGGTTTGAACGGGTTGAGAACTGAGCGATCGCCTAATGCCATTTTGTTTGATTTAATTTTTATACGGCAAATCTATACATTTCATATCGAATTGTGTAGAAAACACTTGATTTTCACTCTAAAATTAATAAAAGATAAAAACATACCCCCTCAGTATAAACCCCATTTTACAAAAAAAATAGGCAATTTGGGAAAACCCCGAATTGCCTATTTTTTATTATCCATTATCCATTATCAACTATCCATTATCCACTAATAAATTACGATTCCAAAGCAGCAGCACCGCCTACGATTTCAGACAATTCTTTCGTAATGGCTTCTTGACGCGCTTTGTTGTAGTTGATACGCAGGTTTTTCAACATTTCGTTCGCGTTTTCAGTCGCTTTATCCATCGCTGTCATACGCGCACCGTGTTCAGAAGCTTGTGTATCGAGTGTATATTTATAAAATGTGGTCTGTAAGATACTTGGGACAAGCTCTTGTAACAATTGTTGTTGGTCTGGTTCAAAAAGGTAGTTTGCTTTTGACTTCTTAGTGCCAGGCAGAACTTCCAATTTCCGAACGGGTAGAAACTGCTCACATTCAGGAAATTGTGTTGCAGCGTTTTTAAAACGTCCGTAAGCGACTGAAATATGGTCGAATTTCTTTTGTTCAAAACTGTCCATCAAATATTGACCAACTGTTTTGACATTTTCAAAATTCAAAGTATTATACAACTCAACGTGGTCAATAATGGTGCAGTTGGTATAGCGACGACGGAAATAGTCAAAGCCTTTTTTACCCACACAAACGATGGTCAACTTGCCATTATCCCGTTGTTTGGCGTATTTTTCATTGATTGTTGCCACAGCTTCCTTGATAACATTGGTATTGAACGCACCGCATAAGCCACGACTTGCCGTCACGACGACCATACAAGCGTTTTCAATATCACGCTCAACGCCAAACGCTGTTTCAGCATCACCGTCGAGATTCGACAAGATATTGACGAGCATTTTGTTGAGTTGGTCAGCGTAAGGGCGCATCTGAACGATAGCACCTTGCGCCCGACGGAGTTTCGCCGCCGACACCATTTTCATCGCTTTTGTAATCTGTTGCGTACTGATGACCGACGCAATGCGGATACGGACTTCTTTTAAACTTGCCATTTATATTTGACTATTGTTGATTGATTATTTGTGGTAATCAACGTGCAATTTTAACGATTATACTGAGGGGGTATAAAGTTCGAGAAACTTGTTGTACGACATAAAGTTAGGTATAACAAACGACAAAAAGATTTGTGGTTTTAGTTCTTTGACATAACAGATAAATCAAGAATTTTTTTCT
>JAYTUR010000331.1:0-7972 GCA_043744475.1 Saprospiraceae bacterium
CCTTTAAACCACATCGTTTCACCCGCCATATAGTAGGGTTTATCAAGATTTAGATAGACTTTTTCTTGCGGTACTTGTTGTATGTACTGCGCCAATTTAGCAAGGGTTTTTTCGGGAAGGTCGCCTTTTATAAGGGCAGTAAAAGCGGAAAGGGTGACAAATAACGCTGTAAAGAGCGCGTAGGTTTTTTGTTTCATTTTAAAAATTAAGTATCGTTTTGAAATTGGAAATAAGAATGATCTAACGGTGTAAAGATGAATAAAAAAGGTGTTTCATTTTGTTAAAATACCCCCCTCAGTAAAAACAATCATTTTACTTTCTTTTAAAGAAAAATTCAACTTTACTGCACGTTGGACAATACTAAACGTCAAAGGTTTGCTTGTTGACAAATAATTCTTCAAAATTTACACATAAAAAAAGCCCGATTTCCTAAGAAATCGAGCTGTATCTGTAATAACTATTGACAAATGACTAAGCCTTACGCCTCTTCCTCTTCCATGTGCCACTGTTCAGGCGACCGCCACAAACCCGAAAGCAACAACTGACGCATAAACAAATATTCTTTTGGCAGTTGGTCGTACATGCGTTCAAACAACTCTTGATGTCCGAGCAATTCCTTTTTCCAATCTTCGCGATCAATGGACATGATTTCATCGAACTGTTCTTGTGAGAAATCGCTGCCCGTCCAGTCCATATTCTCGTAACGCGGCATCCAACCAATCGGACTTTCGACAGAACCGACACGACCCCGCACGCGGTCAATAATCCATTTCAAAACGCGCATATTGTCGCCGAAGCCGGGCCACAAAAAATTGCCATCATCGTCTTTTCTGAACCAATTAACTCCAAAAATGCGGGGTGGGCTTTGTAATCCACGCCCCAATTGCAACCAATGATTGAAATAATCAGCCATGTGATAGCCACAGAAAGGGAGCATCGCAAATGGGTCACGCCGCACTTTCCCTTGTTCACCAAAAGCCGCAGCCGTCGTCTCTGAACCCATCGTGGAAGCCATATAAACCCCATAACTCCAGTTAAATGCTTGATAAACCAACGGAACAGTCGTACTCCGACGACCACCAAATATAAATGCACGAATGCGCACGCCTTCAGGTTTTTCCCAATTTGGGTCAATTACAGGGTTTTGATAAGCCGGTGTTGTGAAACGAGAATTGGCATGAGCCGCAGGTTTGCCACTTTTGGGGTCATATGGTTTGCCTGTCCAATCCGTCAAACCTTCGGGTGTTTCTTTTGTTAAACCTTCCCACCAAACATCACCGTCAGAAGTGAGGGCAACATTTGTAAAAATCGTGTTTTTACTTATCGTCAGAATCGCATTTGGATTCGTTTTCATATTTGTACCGGGCGCAACGCCAAAATAACCCGCTTCAGGGTTGATGGCAAACAAACGGCCATCTGCACGCGGTTTTATCCACGCAATATCGTCACCAACCGTCGTTATTTTCCAACCATCAAATTGTTTGGGCGGAATCAGCATCGAAAAATTCGTCTTCCCACAAGCACTTGGAAACGCTGCGCCGATATAGGTTTTTTCACCTTGAGGACTTTCTGCACCCAAAATCAACATATGTTCCGCCAACCAACCCTCGTCACGTGCCATCGTTGAGGCGATACGCAAAGCGAAACATTTTTTGCCCAAAAGCGCATTGCCACCGTAGCCAGAACCATAAGAGACAATTGAGCGTTCTTCGGGATAGTGCACGATGTATTTGACCGTGGGATTGCAGGGCCATTTCACATCTGCTTGCCCTTCTGCTAAAGGTGCGCCCAACGTGTGAAGGCATTTGACAAACTCCCCCTCAGTACCCAACACGGCTAAAGCCTTGTCGCCCATGCGGGTCTTAATTTTCATATTTGTCACAACGTATTCGGAATCAGTGATTTGCACACCAATATGTGCCAATGGCGAACCAATAGGACCCATACTAAACGGAATCACATACATCGTCCGACCCTTCATGCAGCCATTTAAAAGCGGTGTCAAAGTCACTTTCATGTCTTTGGGAGCGACCCAATTGTTCGTCGGACCGGCATCTTCTTTGCGCAAACTACATATATATGTGCGGTCTTCAACCCGCGCTACGTCGCTTGGGTCAGAGAAACAGGCGAAACTGTTGGGTCTTTTTTCGGGATTGAGGCGGATATACGTCCCTTTATCTACAAGGGATTGGCAGAGAGAGTCATATTCGGCATCAGAACCATCGCACCAATGAATGGTATCGGGTTGGCATTGGTCAGCAATTTCATTGATCCAATTGAGTAACGCTTTGTGATTGACACGAGTTGGAGAATCTTTTTTCATAAGTTTTATTTGAATTAGTAAATGAATAGCCGATGGTCACTCAATGAATTGCCCTCTGAAAAACGAGAGATATTCATTGAATGACCAATGACCATTTTGATAAAAAATTAGGCTGGTTGCGCTAAAAAGAAGAAAAAATGTGGTTTTATTTAATTAGGAAATTGTAGCTCCAAGGCTATAAGTTCTTGTTGCAAAGGTAAAACCTTTTGACAGAATAAAAAATGGTTTTAGAGTTTTATTATTTTGTGTATTTTTGCAATATGACTTGATGTGATTTTTACATTAAGTATTATGTGTTTGATTATCAGTATTTTATATAAAATTACTGAGGGGTGTATTCTTTTGAAAAATAGCAGATATTGGACGTTAAATTGAGTGTCGCAAAATTTTATTTCGTTTGTGTTTTAAACTAAGTTGATTCATAACAGGAAAAGAACGTTTTTTTAGCTAATATTTTGAATACAGAAATCAAGACTTAATCGCTCAAAAAGGCTTTAAAAAAGTTGTCGAAGTTTAAAATTTCGTCAGCTTTGGTATAGATGACAGTATTATGACAAACGTTAAATTTGAGGTTAATCTGTTAACGATTTCAGATAAGTTAGGTTTGATAATGCTAATTTTGTTTTTAAACAAAAAAGCATTTCAATCAACAGTGAATAAAAATAAATTCCAATGAGAATCCTCTTAGCAGAAGACGAAGAAAATATCCGCGACATCGTTAAACTCAACCTTGAACTTGAGAACTTTGAAGTCGTAGAAACCGACAACGGGAAGGAAGCCGTAAACCTATTTCATGAACAGCATTTTGACCTCATTATTCTTGATGTGATGATGCCTGAAATGAACGGTTTTGAGGTTTGTGAGCAAATTAGGCTGACAAATACGAGTGTTCCAGTTATTTTTTTAACAGCGAAAGACACTTCGCAAGACCGCATCATGGGCTTGAAAAAAGGGGCTGATGACTACTTAACAAAGCCTTTTACTCTCGAAGAACTCTTGTTACGCATACAAAACCTACTAAAACGCAGCAATCGGCAGGCACACGACGAATCGGAAGTCTTTACTTTTGGCAGCAATAAAGTGAATTTTGCCACATTTGAAGCCTTTGGCAATCAAGGTGAATTTAACATGACCAAAAAAGAAGCAATGTTGTTGAAACTATTGGTGGAACGTAAAAATGAAGTCGTTTCGCGCAATCAAATTTTGCAATTCGTTTGGGGTTACGATGTTTTTCCGACGACACGTACCATTGATAATTTTATACTGTCATTTCGCAAATATTTTGAACAGGACCCTGCTAATCCGCGCTATTTTCTCTCAATACGGGGTGTCGGCTACAAATTTGTCTTGAATTGACATCATAAAATTAAGTTTAATCAAAAAAATAGCATTAAAACCTGTGCGCTGCCTAACTTTGCCGCACAGGTTTTTTGTTTATAAAACTATCCATTATCCATTTTCCGTTATTAACTATTCGTTATCCATTAAAAAATGGCTTTTAAAATATATACTAAAACAGGTGATGCAGGTGAAACATCGCTTTTCGGCGGCGCGAGAGTGCCGAAAAGTCATTTGCGGGTCGAAGCTTATGGCACAGTTGACGAACTCAATTCGTATATCGGTTTGCTCGGTGACCTCATAGAGACCCCTCAGTACAAAGCCATTTTGAAGGAAATTCAAGACCGTTTATTCACTATCGGTTCTGTTTTAGCAAGCGACCCATCAAAGAACATGATTATACCTGATTTGAAGGCAGAAGATATACAACTAATTGAAAATGAAATAGATACGATGGAATTGGCTTTGCCGCCTTTAAAGAATTTCATATTGCCAGGTGGTCATCAAACGGTTTCATTTTGCAATATTGCTCGTACTGTTTGCCGTCGGGCAGAACGTTTAGCCGTTGCATTGGATAGTGCTGAAAAAATTGACCCCCTCAGTATAAAATACCTCAATCGGCTCTCCGACTACCTTTTTGTACTTGGTCGGAAAGTGGGACAAGATTTAGGCGCGACGGAAGTGATTTGGAAACCGCGCGTTGTTTGAAATAAATCACTGATTGAACTGATTTAATTGGTTTACAGTAATTTTTTAATCCGTACAAAGAAAAAAATCAGTGTCAATCAGTCCAATCAATTCAATCAGTGATTAATAATCAATAAAATCAATAATAAGTGATAGGAAATTTAATACCGATAGGTTTTACAAAAAAGCCGCATGGCTTGAAAGGCGAAATAAAACTGCAAGTAACAGAGCGTTATCTCGAAGATTTGATGAATACAGACGTGGTTATTCTTCAAATTAAGGGCAAACCAACGCCTTTTTTCGTTGATGACATACGGGTTGGCAATACCACAATTGGTAAATTCGAAGATATTGACAATCCTGAAAGTGCTTTATCCATTGCGAATAAAGAACTTTTTTTGCGTGAAGAGGATATTATTCCCGACGAATTTCGTGAATTTGAAGTGACAGAAGAAGGTTTAGAATACGAAAAGTGCATCGGTTATACTATTTTTGATGGTGACAATAAGATAGGTGAAATCATAGACATTTTGGAATTTCCACAACAAGAAATGGCAGTTATTGAGCTTGAAAATCGTGAAATTTTGATTCCTTTGAATGTTGCTTTTGTGCTAAAAAGAGACGATGAAACAAAAAAAATAATGATGAATTTACCCGAAGGTTTACTCGATTTAGAATAATTGTAAAAAGTCAAATTTTTTATTTTTATTTTCGCCATAAGTCAAATTTTTTATTTTTGCTATAAGTCAAAAGCGATTTTTTATTTTTGCTATAAGTCAAATTAAAATAACCGATTATGAAAAAAATTGTTGTTTTAACAGGTGCAGGTATTAGTGCTGAAAGTGGTATCAAAACATTTCGGGATGCCGATGGTTTGTGGGAAAACCATGATATTCAAGAAGTGGCGACACCCGAAGGTTTTCATAAAAACCCCGCTCTCGTATTGAAATTTTACAACGACCGTCGTCGCCAGCTTTTTGATGTTGAACCCAATGCAGGACATTCGGCTTTGGTTGAATTGGAAAAACAATATGCAGTCACTATTATCACCCAAAATGTGGACGATTTGCATGAGCGAGCAGGCAGTTCGCATGTTATGCACTTGCATGGCGAACTACGGAAATCGCGTTCATCTACCAACTCCAGTTTGATTTATGATTGTCAAGAGGATATAAACATAGGTGATAAAGCGGGCGATGGTTCGCAGTTGCGCCCACACATCGTTTGGTTTGGCGAAGACGTGCCGATGATTCAGTATGCAGCGGAAGCCGTTTCTGAAGCGCAGATTGTCATCGTGGTAGGCAGTTCCATGCAAGTCTATCCTGCGGCGGGTTTGGTCAGTTTTGCATACGGCAAAGCGGATATTTATTATGTTGACCCACAGCCTGCCTTGAATTACGAGTTGAAACAACGTAAAAATCTAACCGTCATAGCCGAACCCGCAACCACAGGTGTCCGAAAAGTAGTGGACAAATTGCTGAAAGTTTGAACTACATTTGCGGCATGAATGCGGGTAAAAAGGAAGAAATTTATTTCAAAAATTTAGATGGTTTGCGTTTTTTGGCGGCATTAGCTGTCATCATGGGGCATTGTCAATCGGTGCTTTTCAAAGGAAGCGATGCGGTTGGTATCCGCGTTTTTTCGCCTTTTGCCGATAAATTAGGCACTTTTGGGGTTGATTTTTTCTTCGTTTTGAGCGGTTTTCTCATCAGTTTTTTATTGATGAAAGAAATTGAGCAGACCCAAACAGTTAAAGTACGCCATTTTTATATGCGGCGTTTTTTACGGATTTGGCCTCTCTATTTTTTCGTCGGCATCACCTATATTTTATGCGGTACAACGTTCAGCCAATTTTTTGGCGGTTGGTTGGGCTACCCGCCTTTGGTTCAATCCACGCAGCAATTGCTTGAGAATTTGTGGTATCTCGGTACTTTTAGCGTCAATTTTCAAACATTGTGGCATCAAGGCAACCAATTTCAAGTCGGTCATTTTTGGTCATTGGCAGTCGAGGAGCAGTTTTATCTGTTGTGGGCACCTATTTTTTTGATTTTTAGAAAACGGCTACTACCCATCATTTTAGTTTTTGTTACGATTGGTTTACTACTCAATATACCGCCTCAAAGCTGGTTTCCGACCTTTCACAGTTTTCAATACAACTTTACAGCCAATCGTTTTTTGCAATTTGGGACGGGCGCGTTGTTTGCGTGGTTGCTGTATCATGGTTATACAACCCCTCAGTATCCGTTGTCAAAAAAGCTCAGTTGGGTGCTTCAAGTGTCCATTTTGTTGCCGATGTTGATGTTTTTAATGGGCGATCATTACTATCCTGATGCACACAAAGAGGGCAACGAGCAGCTGGTTAATACATTGGTGTCGGTGAGCATCATTGCGGCGGCGATTGCACAACATTCCGTTTTCAATTTTGAATTTGCTTTATTGAAGTATTTGGGCAAAATTTCGTATGGTATATATGTGTTTCATATATTTGCTGTAAGGGTTGTGTATCATGTACTTATGCAACATGGCGATTCACCATGGACGCAAAAGAATCCCACATTTCATTTTTTATTCCCTTTTGGGGCAGCTTTATTAGCGATTTTGCTGTCTGCTGTGTCGTATGAATTTTTAGAAAAACCTTTTTTGAAATTAAAAAGAAAATTTAAGTGAGAATATTCTTAGTCGGTTTTATGGGCTGTGGCAAGAGCTATGTCGGGCGACCTTTGGCAGCCCAAATGGGTTTCCAATTCGTAGATGTTGACAATATCATTGAAAATACTGAGGGGGTGACTATTGCTCAAATATTTGATAGTCAAGGAGAAACGAATTTTAGAAAATTAGAAAGTGAAACCTTGAAACGCTTGGGTAAATGGGAAAACATCGTCATCGCAACAGGTGGGGGAGCGGCTTGTTTTCACGGCAATATGGATTGGATGAATGAGCATGGTTTGACAATTTACCTCAAAGCATCGCCTGAACTATTGTTGTCACGCCTCAAAAGTCAAACACATCAAAGACCGCTGCTTGCAGGACGTACCGATACCGATTTGCTGAATTTTATAAAAAACAAACTTTCAGAACGAATACAATACTATGAAAAAGCGGCTTTGATAATTGAGCAAACAACTGACGGTGAAGAGATTGTAGTTGATATCATAAACGCTTTATATGACCGTATCTCTTAGGCTTAGTTTTATCCGAAAAAATGTCACAAATTTTATTGTCTGCCTGTAAATTATGAAAAAAGACGGACTAACTGTTATTGGTCATTTAAAAATAAAATTAATTATTTATGTTTAAATAATTGGTTTAAAATAATTAATAAGTAAAAAATAACAATGTTATTGTAAATTATAAAAATGACCATACTCTTAATACGGTATTTTGATAGTTGAGGTTAATAAAATGGTGTTACAAATTTTGCGGAATGGTGTTTGGGTACTTACCTTTGCATCATCAATCAAGTAAATAGCTATTTTCGGAATTGCTTTTTAATCGGACAAGACAATTTAAAACAAACATACACACAAAATAAACGCTTAGTTTTCATTACTCCCTTTACCCCCCATCCCCCTTTTTTCAAAACCAGTGATAGAAAAATTTAAGAACAAAAAAGCTAACTGTCTA
>JAYTUR010000332.1:0-2064 GCA_043744475.1 Saprospiraceae bacterium
TTTTAATAAAATTTCCCTGTGCATCACTAACAATCCATCTTAAAATAGTAGGGACAACGGCGGGTGGTATGCTCGTTTTGCCAAAATTCCTTTCGGCAATGCCGTCGAATGGCTTATACAATGGTTTTTCGACAGATAAGAATATCCTCGTAGTCATTCAACTCAATGGCGGAAACGACGGTTTGAACACATTTATTCCTTACAACACCCCTCAGTATTACGACTTTCGGAAGATGATTGCGATTCCGAAAGAGCAGGTTTTGAAAGCAGCCGCAGGTGGTATGGGTTGGCACCCGAGTATGAAAGGTTTTGCAGATATTCAACAAGCAGGACATTTATCCGTCATTCAAAATGTCGGTTATCCGAATCCCAATCGCTCGCATTTTCGGAGCATTGAGATTTGGCAAACAGGCTCTGACAGTAATCAATACCTCAATACAGGTTGGTTGGGACGTTATCTCGATGCCACTTGTGCACCTGACAATCCGTTGGGAGCTTTGAATTTGGACAATATTGACAACCTTTCGCTTGCAGGTAGTAACAGTCATGCTTTGACGATGCAAGACCCACAGCGTTTTGAGAAACTCCTGAAAGGGTTAAAAGAAAACAATCAAGACCCATTGGATGAAAATCCCAACCTCGATTTTGTCCGCAAACTGATGATTGGCTCATTTGAAGGTTCTGACCAAATCAAAAAAGCGTTGGAAAAATCAAAAGATATGACCCCTCAGTATCCGCGTCATGCTTTGGCTCAAAACTTGAGTTGGATGGCAAAAATGATAAAAGGTGGCTTAGAAACGCCTGTTTATTACACAGGTTTAGGCAGTTTTGATACACATTCTAATCAATTGGGCAAGCAAAAACAGTTACTGACGGAACTGTCAGAATCGGTTAAAGCCTTTTACGATGATATGTTGGCTGCCAATATGATGGGCAATGTAACGGTAATGATTTTCAGCGAATTTGGTCGTCGTGTTAAAGACAATGGTAGTGGTACAGACCATGGCACAGCAGCACCTGTCTTCATTATTGGTGGCAATAATAAAGGTCAAATCATTGGTTCAAATCCTAATCTTGATGACCTCAATAATGGTGATTTAAAACATGAACACGATTTCCGTTCCGTTTATGCGTCTATTTTAAAGCAAAAATTGGGTGTTGACCCTTTGAAAGCCGGAATTAAGCAGGAAATACTGAGGGGGGTGTTTTAGGATTTTCTAACACGAATTGCACGATTTTTTAAAATGATTTTTTTCTAACACGAATTGCACGAATTGCACGAATTACACGAATTATTTTTTAAAAACAAATGGTGTAATTCGTGTAATTCGTGCAATTCGTGTTAGAAAAAAATCATTCACCTTTTTTAGAAATCGCCCACAAGCCCACAAAAGTGATAAAACCATTGAGTATCAATAACTCAAAATCAAATTTATAGCCATTCAACCACGCCACAGAATTGTCATTGATGATGTACGTCAATATTGGCGAAGCGCAACAGATATACGGTGCGAGTTTGTCATTAATGCTGCGTTTTGTCATAAAACCAAAGGCAAAAAGACCTAAAAGCGGTCCGTAAGTATAACTCGCCGCTTTATAAATCGCTTCGATAACGGAAGAATCATTGATGAAATAAAAGATAATAATGATGAAAAACAACAAAACGGAAAAGCCGAGATGTACCAGTGTCCGTGTCGTTTTTGTACCTGCCTCATCTTTTTTTTCAAAACCTAAAAAATCAATACAAAAAGCTGTTGTCAAAGAAGTCAAAGCAGAATCCGCACTCGCATAAGTGGAAGCCAAAATACCTAAGAAAAACAGAACGCCAATCACAGGTGTTGAATACTGTAAAGCCACAGTTGGGAACAACAAATCGGTGCGCGGCGTGCCGTGTACTGAGGGGATCTCAATATTGTTCTGTTTGGCGTACATAAACAACAAAATACCTAAGGAAAGGAATAGAAAATTGATAAAACCCAAAAGCGCACCGTAAGATAACATATTGATTTGTGCGCCTTTCAAGGTCTTGACCGTTAGGTTTTTTTGCATAATGTCTTGATCTAA
>JAYTUR010000333.1:0-2062 GCA_043744475.1 Saprospiraceae bacterium
ACTCCTTTGTACGCTATTCGAGCGTAGCGAGAAACAGTGAGTGGCTGATATTTAAAGATTTTTATTTTTATAGGAAAACCCTTTAAAACGATATAAATCAGTATTTTATGAAGAAAATAATTTTATACGGTCTATTAACTTTTGCACCTTTTGTCATTCACAGCCAATCCACCATTGCATATACAAAGCCGTTGCCTAAAATCAACAAGCAAGGTGTTATTACAATGCCCGATGGTCAAACCTATTCGATTGAAAACTACTCGGATACTGAGGGGGGCATTTTTTTCATCATCCGTCATTCAGAAAAAGATACGGCTAGTGGCTCAAATGCTGATTTGAATCCCGTTGGTCGTGGCAGAGCAAAAGCGTTGCAAAAAATGCTTAAAAAAGTGAAAATTCAAGGTATTTACTCAACTGATAAACCACGTACAAAACATACAGCTGAACCGACCGCTAAGAGCAAACATCTAACTGTTGAAATCTATGACCCTAAAAAACAAAAGGAATTACTGACGGGTTTATTAGCTAAAAAGGGTAAATTCCTTGTCGTGGGTCACTCCAATACTGTTCCCCAATTAGTCAATATTTTGACAGGTAATGAACAGGAAAAAGAGTTTTCTGAAAGCGATTATACCCGTTTTTATATTGTTTCTTTGAAAAAAATAGGTGAAGCCAAAGTTTTGATGATTCGCTTTTGAAAATATTTGTAAAATATGCACAACTTAACAACAGCAAAAGACCTTGCGGATATATTGGATAGGGTTGATAAATTGACACCCAATAACCGTGCGAAATGGGGCAAAATGACTGTGCATACCATGTTATGTCATACTGCAGACTATCACCGTATGATGGTGGGCGACATTCCAACCAAACGTCGGCATTCCTATCTGTATCAAAACTTTATGAAATGGTGGGTTTTACGCCTCGATACATTGCCGCGTTCCATGCCAACGGTACTTGAAATTGACCCATTAAAAGACAATGGTACACCTACTACTAACTTCGAAAATGATAAATATTTGTTGAAAAACGTCCTTTTAAGCATTGCTTTGCTCCGTGAGCAAGAGCTCGTTTCACATCCGCGATTTGGTAAATTGACGAAACAGGAGTACGGTCGCTTGGCTTTCATGCACATTGACCATCATTTAAGACAGTTCAGTGTTTAATTAAGGGATTGTTGATAATGGATAATGGGTGTTACGCAAGCAGCAAATTATACACTGTTTCTCGCCTTGCTCGAAAAGCGTGCTTTAGAATTTTTTTTTAGACCGAAGTTAATTTTGAATCGTTTTACGATTCAAAATTAACTTCGGTCTGATAGGTTCTTTTTCTCGCACGCTTTTTTTATGAAGCAAAAAACAGTACGAAATATTTTAGTGCGTAACATCAGTGAATAATTTTCACAATTTTCCATTATTCATTATCCACTAACCGCTATTCTTGAAAAGCCTTTGCGACAATATAAGCCGTCGCAGCAGCCAATGCTCCAATCAAAGCCGTTTGCATAGCACCTTTAAATGGTGGTTGACCGATGACGCGACTTTTCAAATAACCAAAAATCATTAACGCAATAATTGTAACACCAACTGACCACAGCAAAGCGGTGTGCGCAACATCGAAGAAAAAATAAGGTGATAACGGTACAAAACCTCCTACAATATAAGAAAAACCGATATTAAAAGCCGCTTGACGCGCCCGTTTTTCATTCGGTTTTTCTAAGCCTAATTCAAAACGCATCATAAAATTGACCCACTTATCGCGGTCTTTAGCCAATTCGTTGGCAGCCAGCGTTTGCAGTTCTTCACTTAAACCATATTCCGCAAAAACCTCGCGTACTTCCGCTTTTTCCTTCTCTGGATATAAATGTGTTTCTTCATACTCTCTCTTTAATTCTGCATTATAATGGTCAATTTCGGTCTTTCCAGACAAAAAACCACCTAAACCCATCGCAATTGAGCCCGCAATAATTTCTGCAATTCCCGCTGTTAATATAATATGTGTGTTTGAAACAGCCCCACTTAAACCCGCAGCAAGGGCAAAAGGCACTGTCAAACCATCG
>JAYTUR010000334.1:0-2059 GCA_043744475.1 Saprospiraceae bacterium
CGTACGCCTTTCGAGCCAAGCGAGAAACAGGGCGTGATTATATCTCCGAACTCACGTTACTTTAGTTTTTATTCATACAATCTTGTTGTTTAGTTTAAAGAGCGAGGCTTGCGAGCCTTGCTTTTTTTGTTTTCTAACATATTAATTATCAAGTGTTTATTGCAAGTTTAAGTTTATATGAATTCGTTTTTCAGCAAAGCATCCCCTCATTATTAATCATAATTTTGAGCATAAAAAAAACTACAAAATGTTGATAAAACCCATCGAAAATACAGCGGACGAAATAATTGGACTCTACACCGAACATGGTCACGACATTTATTTCGGAGAACACGTCACGCAATTACAACACGCCCTTCAAACTAGTGAAAAAGCACTCAAAGAAGGTTTTGAAACCGACATCCAATTAGCCGCTTTTCTGCACGATATTGGTCACATCTGCGTCGAAATCACAGAGGAAAATGCGATGCAACAACTGGGTGTGATGAATCATGAAGCGATTGGTGCTGCTTTTTTGCACGCCCGAGGTTTTTCGGAGCGTGTTTGCCGTCTCGTCGCAGGTCATGTGGCAGCCAAAAGGTATTTGACTTTTGTCAATCCGACCTATTACGCCAAACTTTCAGATGCGAGCAAATCAACCCTCGAATTTCAAGGCGGGCGCATGTCAGCCGTCGAAGCCAGCCGTTTTGAGGAAGACCCATTGTTCAATTTATATATCCGAATGCGACTTTGGGACGAAGCTGCCAAAGAACCAGACCTGCTGCAAGATGAATGGGCAGAAAGACTGAAAGCCAAAATAGAAGCACATTTGAGGAATAATCACTAAAAACAACCCTAAATGGACATGATATTTGGGTAAATCTTAAATTCTAATGTTTTTAATCGCCTCAAAATCAGGCAATGAAAATGTGTTAGCAAGCCCCCAAAATTAAGTTAATCTTAATTGTTTTTAAATGGAATCCTTTACTTACTGAGGGGTTGTAAATTCGTTTTTCCATAAATAAAATGACGGAGATGAAAAGCCTAACCACTTCAGCTATTATCACGATTCAGGATGCGGATAGCCAAAAACTGCCCATTTATGCCAATAAACCACTACTTTTTTTATGCAATCGTAGCCGAAAAGGTTTTGACGAAGAAATATTAAACACGCTGCTCTCAGACCGTTATCCGATGTTAAAAATCATGACAGCGGATGTCGAAAAGACAAACCCGTTCTATATTTTTCTAGACTTTTTGACGCGAAAAAAATTTGAGGCAACCATCCCTGTTTTAAAAAAAGCAGTGCATGACGTACATGAGAACGCGCCAGTATTTGCCATGCCCATCAACTTTACAACACCTTTCTGGGGTGACATGGTGTATCAATCCCAATTGAATCGTTTTTTTAGAACCGTTAGAAATACAGGATTTACAGTCGTTTTAGTGCATTTAAGTTCCGACGAAGATATGTCTGATGTCAAAAAAATGATAGAGCGGGTGCAACGTTCCATTGGTTCGCAATTGGTCAAAAAATTGATGCTTTTGCAACGTACACCCATCGCAGTGGGGCATCCACAGACGGTCAAAGTACGCATCAGTTCGCCCATTCTGCCAAGTGAATTGAGTGGTTTTAAAAAGGCGCATGAAATCCGCCGCTTTATTCAGTCACGCCTTTTTGCAATGGAAAATACGGTCTCTACTCTACCCAATTTTTTTGAGCAATGGACACCCAAGAAAAAAGACGAAGCTGAAGAGCCTATTATTCAACCCATTGATAAACAACTTATTATCGCTGAAATGGTGGCTTTGACTGAGGGGGGGCATTTAATTATCAGTCAATCCAATTTTGATGTTTTTGTCGCCACTGCCCGTCTAATTCCCAATGTTTTGCAAGAAATTGGACGCTTGCGCGAACAAACTTTCCGTGATATTGGCGAAGGAACGGGGCGTGCTTTAGATATTGATGAATTTGATTTATACTATCGTCAACTCATTATTTGGGATAGAACAGCGGAACGCATCATCGGAGGTTATCGCATCGGCTGTGGTGACGAGATTTTTAATAATTATGGCAAAC
>JAYTUR010000335.1:0-2058 GCA_043744475.1 Saprospiraceae bacterium
GTTGCTTCGCTATTTCACGGACATAAATGCCGCCCATACTCCAACCGATGAGGGTGATTTTGGTGTTGTATTGCTTGTAAATAGTGTCCACGCGTTGATTCAAGCGATTCAAATCCCTTAAATCATTCAAATCGCCTAAGTTTCTGCCCAATTCCCAACCCAAAGCCGTAAAGCCTAAACGGCTGATGAAACGTCTCAACACTCTTGTTGAAAAGTCGGTACACAACAAACCTGGCACAACGAGTACGGGATGCCCATCGCCCTTTTGTTTGATCGTATAGTTTCTTAAAAAAAACCAACTTTGGACGTATTCTATCATGGCGCGTAACCACTCAGTAAAAAACAGGAAAAGGGGCGGTCTTTTTATGTTATTTTCCATGTGTAATTGATTGTTTATGGCACACTGATTTATCATTTTCATTTCACCAAAGACACTATGAGCCACGGTGCTTGAAAACGATATTCTTTTAATTTTAAAAAACTGGCAAAACGGGGCAACATGACCGATTTGCGGCGATTGCCTAAGTCAATGACCAATTCATCGCCAAATTTCTTCAATTCTATATCTTCTTCTTTGACGAAAGGTAATTTTGTTTTGAAAAAATAGCCCTCATTGTTCTCAATAAATTCAAATGGTTTGTCAAAATGCAGCACATCAGCAGGGTTCATGTCTTTGTAAAGAACATCGCCAATTTTTTCTAAAAGTTCCGTTCCAAAGACTTCTTGTCCTTGATGATAGACCTTCAAAACAGGAATAGGGGCAAAACTATCTTCAATTTCTTCCAAATATTGCTTTTGCGATTCGAGGTAGTACTTAAACGTATCGCCGCCCGCACTTTCAGGCAAAACGCGATTGACAATGATGGCATCAACATTATAACCATACAGTTGCAGGTAAGTATAAGCCCGTTTTGCTTCTTTAATCACCATGCGTTCTGGATTCGTGACGATGCGGATGGAACATATTGAGGGGTCAAGAAAAACCTTTTGTATGTTCTCCAATTTAGCAAACAACTCATCTAATTCCGCCAAACCTTTGTCTAAGGGTATGCCTGTAAAGACGCGGACACCTGTTGTCACCGTCCGAACGGCTAAGTTTTTACCATTAAAAGCCTTTGACATCCACGATTGAGCGACTTGTGGCAACGAGAGCAAGGTCAAAGTTTCGCCCGTAGGTGCGCTGTCAATGACGATGAGTTCATACGTGCCTTCTCTGTAATATTTTTCGAGCCACAAAAAAGCAGACGCTTCTTCCATACCTGGCAGTACGGATAGCTCTTCGGCAACCACATTTTTCACGCCTTTCCATCTGAAAATGGTTTGCATCATATTCCGCATATTGTTCCAATGTTTTTCCATCGAATAATAAACATCAAACTCTTGCGCGAAGAGATTAGGCATAATTTCAGTCGGTTCGGGCGACAAAGTGATGTTCAAAGCATCGGACAAACTGTGTGCCGGGTCAGTCGAAATAACAAGGGTTTTTATGCCTTGTTTGGCGGCTTTCATAGCTGTTGCCGCAGCGGTGGTCGTTTTGCCAACGCCACCTTTGCCTGTAAAAAGTATAATGCGCATATTGTTGATTTTTGTATTGATAAGTTTGTGGAACAAAAAAATTGATATTACTCCCTGTTTTTTTGCAAGCAAAAAAAAGCGTACAAGAGTTAAATCTATTGGAGTCGCTGTTCTTTTTGAATGAAAAATCAGAGATTTTTCATTCAAAAAGAACAGCGATTCCTAAAAAATCCTTTTAACGCACGCATTTCGAGCGAAGCGAGAAACAGTGAGTAAGCTGTCTAAGTTATTACAAAAAAATAATGGCTATATGATTGCAAAACAACCATATAGCCATCCAACCATATTATAAATCTAAACAACTTTAACCTTAATTATTAAACATCTTTTTCAATCTTCCTGCGCTGTTTATCAATTGACCTTTTACTGTTTCAAGGGTAGAGAAAACAATCTCTTGTTGCCTTTCTGCCAATTTAAGACTGCCTTTGACGGCTTTGTTAGCCACATTTTGCCACTTTTCAGTTGTTTCGAGAGCCGTATCAA